>CBINOL010000002.1:0-124730 GCA_966252285.1 uncultured Caulobacter sp. | reverse complement strand
GAGGTCGTCGGCAATCCAGCTGCCCGAGTCGATTGAGGCCGCGGAACTTAGCGATGAGATCCATACGAAGCAAGGGCCTTGTGGGCCCCGGTTTCGAGCGTCTTCGTCAGCGCCGTTCCGAGGAGGAGCGCATATAGGCCTGTGACCGGACCATGACAAGCGCCAACCCGCACGCATCCACAGGTCTTGGCTTTTTCCCGCCCGCGACGGACCGTCGCGCCGCCCCGCCAATCTGCGCCTTGAACCCCGCCAGGCGCGTCGCCACTTCATATGGGACGATCGCGAACCCGGGGCGCCGCTGCAGGGCCCAGGACCTTTCGCGAACGAAGTCGCTTTGATGCGTAAGGACTTCGCATGACCCGGACGATCCTGTTCGACAGCCCGTTCCTGCTGGGCTTCGAACACACCCGAGACCTTATAGAGCGCGCCGCCAAGGCCGCCGGTGAAAGCTATCCGCCTTATAATGTCGAACAGACCGACGAGGGCGTGCGCATCACCCTGGCGGTGGCCGGCTTCTCGCCCGACCAGTTGCAGGTCACGGTCGAGGGCGGCCAGCTGGTGGTCGCGGGCCGCCGCGACGGCGACGTCCGCACCGAGGCCGAGCGCGCCTACCTGCACCGGGGCATCGCCGCCCGGGGATTCGTCCGCACCTTCGTCCTGGCCGAGGGCATGGAGGTCTCGGCCGCCACCCTCGAGCACGGCCTGCTTCACGTCGACGTCGCCCGCCCGCCGCCCGAGCGCCAGGTCAAGCGCATCCCCATCCGCTCGCAGGGCTGAGCCCTTGCGCAACACTCACGCTCCCGCCGCCTGAACCACAGGGACTTCGGAGCGTTCCCCTATCGAAGGAGGTGGTCACATGACGCCCAATTCGCACACGCCGTTCTTCTCGACCGAGGCCTTCGCCGCGCTGGGCGCGCCCGACCTCGTCTATGTGCGCCCGATCAAGGCGGCCGAGATCCTCGCCGACGCCCCCGAGGGCGTGGAGGACTTCGACCTGGCGCCCGACCAGACTCTCTATGCGGTCTGCCGGGCCGACGGCGCCCGCCTGGCGGTGCTGACCGACCGCGACGCGGCCATGGCCGCCGCCCTGGCCCACGAACTGGCGCCGGTGTCGGTGCACTGACGCGCCTCTCGGCAAGAAGACGCGCCAAATGAAAAGGGCGGCGGATCCTGCGATCCGCCGCCCTCTTTCTTTGTCCTTACGCCGGACCTCAGTTGAGGTTGGCGGCCGGGGCCTGAGCCTGGCGGAACATGGTGATGGCGATCAGGCGATCCCAACCGACCAGCGACACCAGGTGAGCGTAGATCTGGGCCAGGGCGCCCGAGGTCTGCAGCTCCTTCAGCTTCTCGATCGGCAGAGCGTTCAGCTTCTCTTCCGAGACGCCGTAGTACTCGGCCACGACCTGCGGCTCGCCCGGCTGGCCGTCGGGGCCGGCCGGCGTGAAGGTGGCGGTCTTCAGTTCGAAGAGGTCGTTGTCCTTCAGCAGCTGCACGAACGAGTCGGTGCGGCGGCGTTCGACTTCGAAGTCGTCGCAGAACTTGATGCAGTTCTGGGTGTATTCGGTCGGCTCGCCCTTGGCGTCGAACAGCGGGGTCTCGCCGGCTTCCGACAGCAGGCTCGAGGCGCGGTCGATGCAGACGATCATCCGGCCCTGGGTCTCGTCGTTGGCCAGCACGAACGGATAGCGACGGACATAGGCCGGGATGTAGACGCCGACTTCGGTCGAGCCGTCGGCGTGGATGAACAGGTTCTCGCCCTGGTTCAGGCCCATGACGGCCAGCGGGGTGCGCTCTTCGCCGGCGAAGATGATCGGGTAGGACAGGCCGGCCGGACCGAACTCGGTCACGGTCAGCGGAACGGCCGTGCCGGCCGCGGCGAAGGCGTACGGCTTGTCCTGATGGACGAGGGCCAGCTTGCCGTGCAGGTCGCGGTTCAGCGGTTCGGGCGTCGAGTAGAAGAGGACGTTGCCGGTGATGCCGCCGGCGGACTGGGTCGTTTCCATAAGAAGCTCTACAAGCAGGGCTGAAAGAACGGACGCTCTATCGCTCTAGGCGGCCTTTAGGTGGTCAGCGCTTCTAGCCGATCTCGGATATCCCGGCAATCGACACGTCCTGACGGGGAATCGCGCCTACGACTCTCGCGCCCGAAGCGAGAGTCGCGGGGGCGCCGGTCCTAGAACTTCCAGGCGATCCCGGTGCGGATCGACCGGCCCGGCGAGGGCGCGATGTCCTTCAGGAACGAGGCGTGTTCGCGCACCTCCTCGTTGGTCAGGTTGCGGCCGTCGACGAACCAGCGCAGCGGCTTGTCCTCGAACGGCTTGACCGTCACCCGCAGGTTCACGGTGGTGTAGGCGTCGGTCGGCAGCTCGAAGTCGGCCACCCGGTCCTGCTCGGCCACGTGACGCACTTCCAGCTCGGCCTCGACATTGGAGGCGCTCCAGATCGCCCGGCCGGTCAGCGACCACGGCGGCACGCGGGCGGGCACGCCGATATCGGTCTCGCCGCGCACATAGTCGGCCACGCCTTCCAGGCGGATCGACTGGTCCTTGCCGCGCCAGGCGTCGTATCCGACCTCCAGCTCGGCGCCGTGGAACTTGGCCCCGGTCTGGAAGTACTGGAACACCGGCAGGCTGTCCTCGATCTCGCCGGTCGGGGCCTCTTCGATGAAGTTGTCGTACCAGGCGCCCCACAGGTGGCCCTCGACGCGCAGGCGCGGACCGGTCCAGCGATAGGTGGCCTCCAGCGAGGTGACGGTCTCGGAATCGAGGCTGTCGTCGCCCTTCTCGTAGCCGCCGGTGCCCGGGTGCGGACCGTCGGCGAACAGTTCGAACTCGGTCGGCGCGCGGCCGTTGCGCGACAGGGTCAGCGCGACGAACTGGTGCTCGGCCGGCTTGTAGAACACGCCCAGCGAGGCCGAGACATTGTCGAAGTCGCGCTTCTGGGTCGCCGTCTCCAGCGAGCGGGTGTCGAAGCGCAGGCCCGCATCGACGCCCCAGTCGCCACGATCGAAGCGCTGCAGGGTGAAGAGGCCGTACTCCTTGATATCGACGCTGGGCACGAAGGCCTCGTCGCCGATCGCCTCGAAGCTGCGGGTCAGGGCCTGGAAGCCGATGGCGCCCTGGTGGCCGTCATGCTCGCGGTGGACCAGCTCGACGCGGCCCTCGGTGCCGTCCGACAGGAAGCGGGTGCCGACCTCGCCGTCTTCGACGCTGACCTCGGCGTGCTCGTAGTCGGCATGGCCGATCGAGACGCGCACCTTCTCGAACCACGGCGTGTCGAGCTCCTGCTCGCCGCGCAGGTCGTAGCGGGTCTGCTGCAGGTGGATCGAGACCGGGCCTTCGGCGTCCGGGTCGATGGGGCTGAGGATCTGCTGGTAGGGCACGCCATAGGTGGTGTCGGTGCGCTTGACCGACAGGCCGACAAAGCCGCGGTCGTGCACGTAGGAGACGCCGGCGCCGTAGGCGTCCATCTCGACGTCGGTGTTGCGCACGGTCTTGTCCGGGTCGACGGTCAGGCCGTCGCGGGCGGCCAGGCGCGAGGACACCGGGGCCACGGGGACATCGTAGTCGTCGCTTTCGCGGTGCACGGCGTCGACCGCAAACACCAGCGGGCCGGCGTTGAATTTGGCCGCGCCGCTGACGCCCCAGCCGCTGTCGACGCTGGACATCGAGCCGGCCACGCGGCCCTCGACGGGCGCGCTGGCGCGCGAGGACGGCACGCGGTCGTCGAGCATGTTGACCACGCCGCCGATGCCCGAGCCGCCATAGGCCAGGGTGGACGGACCGCGCAGCACCTCGATGCGCGAGGCTTCGGCCGGATCGGAGGCCACCGCGTGGTCGGGCGACAGGGCAGAGGCGTCGACCTGGCCGACGCCGTTCTGCAGCACCATCACCCGCGGGCCCGACAGACCGCGGATCACCGGGCGCGAGGCGCCGGGACCGTAGAAGGTGGAGCGCAGGCCCGGCAGGCCGTTCAGCACGTCGCCCAGGCCGGCGGGCGGCGCGACGTCCAGCTTGTCGCGGGTGACCACGTTGACGCTGCTGGTCACGGTGTCGAGCGAGACGGCGTAGGGGGCGGCGGTGACCACCACCTGGGAGACCGCGTCGGGATCGGTTTCGGGGGCGGGAGCGGCCGTATCGGCGGCCCAGGCGGGCGCGGCGGCGGCGAGAACGAGAAGGCTGGCGGCGGCGAGCGCCTCGCGACGGACCATGGAACGCGTCATGGACGGAAAATCCTAGCTTGCCGGGGGAGCGGCGAAGATTGCGTTATGAAATAACATATCCACCCGTCAATCCGCTTTCGCTTGACGCAACCAAGTCGTCTCGCTCTGTGTCCGGACGACCTCACTTCGGGCTTTCCATGATGCGTTTTTCCTCGCTCGCCCTCGTCGGCGCCCCCATTTCCGCCGTAATCCTGCTCGCCGCCTGCGCGCCCCTGTCGGGACAGGCGCCGGCCAAGACCTACGCCCAGGCCGGCGGGTCGACGACCTGGACCAAGCCGCCCAAGGGCTATCTGACCCTGGCCGAGCCGTTCGACGCGCCGGGCATCGTCGGCCCGCCGCCGACGGCGAACTCGCCGCGCGGCAAGGCCGACCGCGCCGCCTATGACGACACCCGCAAGCTGGCCGGCACGCCGACCTGGGACAAGGCGATCGCCGACGCCGACCTGTCGGGCGCCAATGGCTTCAAGAGCTTCTCCTGCGCCGCCAAGGTGACGATCAGCCCGGAGAAGACCCCGACCCTGGCCAACCTGCTGCTGCGCATGACCGACGACGCCGGCACGATCTATCGTCCGGCCAAGCAGGCCTTCTCGCGGCCCCGTCCGCCGGTGGGCAACGACAAGCCGATCTGCGTGCCGCGCGAGAAGTGGATCGAGACCGAGGGCTCCTATCCGTCCGGCCACGCCCTGATCGGCTGGTCGTGGGGCCTCGTCCTGGCCGAGCTGGTCCCCGACCGCGCCGCCCAGATCACCGCCCGCGGCCGGGCGTTCGGCGACAGCCGGGTGATCTGCGGCGTGCACTTCCCCAGCGACCTGGAAGCCGGCCGCCTGCTGGGCGGGGTGATGGTCTCGCGCCTGCACGCCGACCCGGCCTTCGCCGCCGACCTGGAGAAGGCCAAGGCCGAGATCGCCGCCTCCAAGGCCGACGGCCCGCCGGCCGGCTGCGAGGGCTGACGCTCGCCCAAAGGGCGCGCATTGAACAACCTCAACTTAAAGCTTGAGACCCTCCCGGAGCGGCGCCACCTTGGCGGCCTTCGGGAGGGGGACTGATGCTGAACACCATGGGGCGGCCGCTGATCGGCCTCGTCTGCGCCTTGTCCCTGGGCGGCTGCGCGGTGTTCGCCCCGCCCTACGACCCGACCCTCGATAATAAGATCACCACCGCCTACGAAGGCGTCGCCAAGCTGGCGGCCGAGGCCGAGATGGGCCTCTACGTCGACAAGGCCACCTATACCGGCAAGATCGAGACCTACGCCGACATCCAGGCCGCCCTGGCCGTGGCCGCCGTGCGCGCCGCCACCCAGCCCTACGCCGCCAAGCCGGCCCAGAAGGCCATCGACGCCGAGGTGTCCCTGATCAAGGGCTGCAGCGCCCAGGTCCAGGGCCTGGCCCAGCTGCACCAGTTGGCCGGGATCGTCCCCAACACCGGCGCGACCACCGCGATGATGGTCAGCTGCGACCAGGCGGCCAAGGCCGTCACCGCCATGAAATGAGGCCAGCCTCCCGATGAGCACCGACTTCTCCACCCTGCAGGTCGACAACGCCGACCAGCTGGCCGCCGTGCTGGAACAGCAGCTGGGCGCTGCCGCCACCGACTGGTGGAACGCCAACAAGACCGTGGTGCCCGGCTATCTGCGCAGCCTGGCCGAGGCGACGATCCAGACCCGCACCGCCCTAGCCAATCACCAGATCACGCCGGAAGCGGCCGACATGATCCTTCACAACCAGGAACTGGCCTTCAACCAGACGATCCAGTTCACGAAGTTCATGACCCTGGCGCTGGGCCAGACCCTGCTCAACACCGTGTTCCAGGTGGTCGGCTGGGTGATCTACAACAAGACCGGCGTGAACATCGCGCCCAACCTGGTGCAGCCGACGACCGAGACGGCGGCTTAGGAAGAGAGAGCCTTCGCATTCCTCGTCATCCCGGAAAGCGCAAAGCGCTTATCCGGGACCCAGGGGACCGGGCGCCGCGCCAGACCTGGGCGCCCTGGATACGGCGGCCCCTGGGTCCCGGCTCTCCGCTGCGCTTCGGCCGGGATGACGGGCTGAATGCACGCTTCCCCCTACCCCTTCGGCGGGTCGCAGCGGCCGTACATGGCGTCCAGGCCCTTGAGATATTCCGGCATCGCCTGCAGCCCGAGCGCCGCGCGCCGCCGCTCCAAACCAGCCGGATCCTCGACATTGTCGGGCATGGCGTGGCGGCCGTCGACGCAGCGCGCCCGCTGGGTGGCATAGCGCTGGGGCCGGCCCTCCTGCTCGGCGATCCGATCATAGAGATTGGCATAGCCGCTCGGCGCGCGGCCCTGGGCGACCAGCGGCTCCATCTTGGCCAGAGCCTCCTTCTGGAAGGCCAGGTCCGGCGAGTGATTGACGATGTGGAAGGCCCCGTCGGCGGCGCGTTGGCCGACCTCCTCGGGCGTGAACCAGCCCCGTCCCGCCAACAGCACCTTCAGGCGCTCGGTGTGCCTGATGTCGATCGGCTCGTAGTGCTGCTTCCAGACCGCGTCCAGCGCCTCGCGCTCCTCGGGCGAAGCGGTCTTGCGCGCCTTCAGAAAGGTCACGCGGGTCGCCTGGTCGACGGCGCCCATGCCGCCCAGGTCCTCGATCAGCGCTTCCCTGGCCACCAGGGCCTGCGCATCGGCCCGCGCCTGGGCCACGGTGGGCGTCTCCCGTGCAAGCGCCGGCGCCGCCGCCAGCATCACCACCGCCACCAGACCTGCCCGGATCATCGCCGCCCTCCACCGATACCGGAAAGGTGGCGAGGCCTCGCGGCGCAATCATGGCGACGATCACGACCTGACCCGCAAAGAAAAAGCCCCGCCGTTTCCGGCGGGGCTCGTTCCTGATCGAAGCTTCGAAAAGCCTCAGCCGCGCTGGTCGCGCTTGGCCAGCACGCGCAGGCGCAGGGCGTTGAGCTTGATGAAGCCGCCGGCGTCGCGGTGATCGTAGGCGACCTTGCCCTCTTCGAAGGTGACCAGGTCCTGGTCATACAGCGAGTAGGGGCTGGTGCGGCCGATGACCGTGACGTTGCCCTTGTAGAGCTTCACGCGGACCTGGCCCGAGACCTTGGTCTGGCTGTAGTCGATGGCGGCCTGCAGCATCTCGCGCTCGGGCGAGAACCAGAAGCCGTTGTAGACGAGCGAAGCGTACTTCGGCATCAGCTCGTCCTTCAGGTGCATGGCGCCGCGGTCGAGGGTGATGCTCTCGATGCCGCGGTGGGCGGCCAGCAGGATGGTGCCGCCCGGGGTCTCGTAGACGCCGCGCGACTTCATGCCGACGAAGCGGTTCTCGACCAGGTCGAGGCGGCCGATGCCGTTGTCGCGGCCCAGCTCGTTGAGCTTGGTCAGCAGGGTGGCCGGGCTCATCGCCACGCCGTCGATGGCGACGGGGTCGCCCTTCTCGAAGTCGATGGTGATGATGGTCGGCTGGTCCGGCGCGTCTTCCGGCGCGATGGTGCGCATGTGGACGAACTCGGGGGCCTCGACCGCCGGGTCTTCCAGGACCTTACCTTCCGACGACGAGTGCAGCAGGTTGGCGTCGACGCTGAACGGGGCTTCGCCGCGCTTGTCCTTGGTGATCTGGATCTGGTGCTTCTCTGCGAACTCGAGCAGCGCTTCGCGCGACTTGAAGTCCCATTCGCGCCAGGGAGCGATCACGGTGATGTCGGGCTCGAGGCCGTAGTAGCCGAGCTCGAAGCGGACCTGGTCGTTGCCCTTGCCGGTGGCGCCGTGGCTGACGGCGTCGGCGCCGACCTGGCGGGCGATCTCGATCTGGCGCTTGGCGATCAGCGGACGGGCGATCGAGGTGCCGAGCAGGTACTGGCCTTCATAGACCGTGTTGGCGCGGAACATCGGGAACACGAAATCGCGCACGAACTCCTCGCGCACGTCCTCGATGAAGATGTTCTCGGGCTTCACGCCGGCGGCCAGAGCCTTGGCGCGGGCCGGTTCGATCTCTTCGCCCTGGCCGAGGTCGGCGGTGAAGGTCACGACTTCAGCGCCGTACTCGGTCTGCAGCCACTTGAGGATGATCGAGGTGTCGAGGCCGCCCGAATAGGCGAGCACGACCTTCTTGACGGGCTTCTGGGCCATGTCGGGGGTCCTTGTCGAAGGCGAAAACACAAAGTCGCGGGGCGTTTAGCGCGCTTTTGCGACGAGGGAAACAACAGGGTCCTGATCAGGGCGCCGACGACCGATCACCACCCATCATTCCCGCCCCGGAGCCAGGGACATACACCGTCGCCGACGGCCCGCGCCCAAGCGGCCGGATTGGCGCCGACTAAGGGCCGATTGCGGTCCTTCGCTCGCCCTGGGGCGAGAACCGCTCCGCCACAAACTGACTGATGCGCCCGGCCAGGAACGGCGGGGCGACGTTGCTGAGCGTGACGATCACGCCCTCGCCTCCGTCCAGAATCCGCAAGTCGCCATTCATCCCCGCCGCGCCGCCGCCGTGAGCAACCATCGGCGGCTCGGTGGTTCGGATGAAGAGGCCGTAGCCGTACTTGCCGCCGCGCCCGTCCTCGGCCTGGGGGCTGGTCATCAGCTTGAGATGGGCTTCGTCCAGCAGGCGGCCGTCATAAAGCGCCGCCGCGAACTTCAGGAAGTCCTCGGCCGTCGAATAGCCGCCGCCCGCCGAGGTCCCGCGCCAAGGCAGGCCGCCGGCCGGCTTGTAGGCGTCACCGACATGCTCGTAGGCCACGGCGCGATCCGGCACGGCTGTCGTTTCAGGCTCGAAACCACTGCCAGTCATGCCGGCCGGCCTGAAGATATGGTCGGCCACATACGCGTGATAGCGCTGCCCGGAGACCACTTCGATCACCCGGCCCAGCAGGATGTACCCGTAGTTGGCGTACTCCCACTTGGCGCCCGGCTCGAAGGTCGGGGACCGCGCGCCATAGAGGGCGACGTAATCCTGCAGCGTGCGCAGGGTGTCGCGGTTCTTGTCATACTCGGGGCCGAAGAAGTCACCCGCGCCTCCGGTATGGGTCAGCAGCTGGTGCAGCGTGACCTTCCGCGCCCAATCGACGTTCGGATAGTCCTTCAGATAGGCGGCGAGCGGCGCCTGGAGGTCGAGCTTGCCCGCCTCGGCCAGCTGCATCACCGCGACTGCGGTGTGCATCTTGTTCATCGAGCCGACCCGGAACCTGGTCGCCTGGGTGACAGGGATCCCGCGCTCGCGGTCGGCCAAGCCCTGGGCGAAGGCGGCGAAGGGCTTGCCCTTGCGCGCGATCAGCACCACGCCCGAATAGTCCTCGCCCATGAGGGCCAGCTTGTCGGCCACGGCCTTGGCCAGGGCGGCGTCGTCGAGGCGGGGATCAGCAGGAATTTCCGCGGGGCGCGGCATGACCCGCGCCTCCAGCGTCTTGACCTGGCCGGGTGCGGCCGGGTCGGTCTCGATCGCGAGCCTGGCATAGCCCTCGCCGTAGCGTTCGCGCACCAGGGCCGTCAGGGCGATGGGCGTCGCTGTCTCGACACGCACAAGGTCGAAGCCGCCGACCTGACGCCCGAAGCCTACAAAGGCGTCGGCGTCGATCGGCGATGTGGGGAAACGATCTTTGATGAACGCCGCCGCGGCCGCCCGGTCGCGAGCGTTCAGCGCCTCCAGATAGGCCCTGGCCGCCTCGCCCGCGGGCGTCGAGGGCAGGACGGCCTGAGCGAAGGCGAGACCAGGCAGGGCGAGCACGGCGAGTGCGAGGGCGAAGCGCATCGATCGATCCACTTGAGGTTGCCCGACGTTCACCCCAACGGCGCGGCGCGTCCAGAGGGACCGACGGTCCGACTAACGCCTGAAGACCCTCAGAGCCGGATCTTGCCCTCTTCGGCCAGCTGGTTCAGCGCCCGCCGCACCTGGGTCAGGTGGATGACCGCGAAGATCGCCGCCAGGGTGGCGCGCAGGCCCAGCATGATGATCAACATCGTCAGGCCGTCGGCCTGGCGGCTCTCGACCAGCAGGTAGAGGCTGATGGCGAAGGCGCCGGCCGGCAGCAGCACCAGGGCCGGACCGCGCGGCAGGCGCAGCAGGGTGTCGCCTTTTGGCGACCAGGCCACCGGGGTCGCCTCGCCCTTGGGGATCTTGCCCCAGGCCATGCGCGAGGCCCCAGCCATGATCGACAGGGCCAGGATCCAGAGCACGTCGCCGATGACGCCGAGAATATCCATTTACACAGTCACCTGGGCGCCGAGCTCGACGACGCGGCCGGGCGGGATCTTGAAGAAGTCGGTTGGGTTGGCCGCGTTCTTCATCAGGAAGATGTACAGCCGGTCCTGCCACAGCGGCATGCCCGAATTGGCCGACGGCACGATCGAGCGGCGGCCGAGGAAGAAGCTGGTGGCCATGATGTCGAACTTCAGCCCCTGCTGCTTGCGCAGCAGAGCCAGCGCCTTGGGCACGTTCGGGCTCTCCATGAAGCCGTAGTAGATCTCGACCTTCTTGAAGTCGTCGTTGACCTTGAAGGTCTTGATGCGGTCCTCCTCGGGCACGCGCGGCGTCTCGGCCGTGCGCACGGTCAGCACCACGTTGCGCTCGTGCAGCACCTTGTTGTGCTTGAGGTTGTGCATCAGGGCGACCGGGGTCATGTCCGGGTCGGAGGTCAGGAAGATCGCCGTGCCAGGCGCGCGGTGCGGCGCGCGGGCCCGCAGGATCTCCATCAGGTCGGCCAGGGGCACGCTGTCGCGGCGGGTCTTTTCGGACAGGATCTGGCTGCCGCGCACCCAGGTGGCCATGATCGTGAACAGGGCCGCGCCGATCAGCACCGGCAGCCAGCCGCCGGTGAAGAAGCGCAGCGCGTTGGCGCTGAGGAACACCAGGTCCAGCGTCATGAACGGGATCAGGAAGGCCAGGGCCGCCGGCCACTGCCACTTCCACAGCTGGCGCATGACGATGAAGGCCATGGCGGTCGTGACCACCATCGTGCCGGTCACCGCCAGGCCGTAGGCGTGGGCCATGGCCGACGAGGTCTTGAAGGTGAACATCACCGCCAGCACGCCCAGCAGCAGCATGGTGTTGAGCTGCGGCACGAAGATCTGGCCCGACTGGGTCTCCGATGTGCGGCGCACGTCCATGCGCGGCAGCAGGCCCAGCTGGATCGCCTGCTGGGTCAGCGAGAAGGCGCCGGTGATCACCGCCTGGCTGGCGATGACCGTGGCCGCGCCGGCCAGGATCACCAGCGGCAGGCGCAGCACGTCGGGCGCCATCTCGAAGAACCAGTTCAGCTCCGGGAACGGCACGCCGGCGCGCTCGGCCTCGATCAGGGTGTTCAGCGCCAGGGCGCCCTGGCCCAGATAGTTCAAGGCAAGGCAGGGCAGAACGAAGAACAGCCAGGCGGCCTGGATCGGCCAGCGGCCGAAGTGGCCCATGTCGGCGGTCAGGGCCTCGGCGCCGGTCACGGTCAAGAACACCGCGCCCAGCACGATGAAGCCGGCCATGCCGTGATGCTGCAGGAAGTGGACGGCGTAGTAGGGGTTGATCGAGCGGAACACGCCCGGGTGGGCCAGCAGGTTGTAGACGCCCAGCACGGCCATGACCGTGAACCACACGGCGCAGACCGGGCCGAACAGCTGGCCGACCTTGGCCGTGCCTCGGCTCTGGATGAAGAACAGGCCCAGCAGCATGATCGTCGCGATCAGCAGCACCATCTCGGTGCTGATCGAATGCTCGAGCGCCGGAATGGTCCGCAGGCCTTCGACGGCCGACAGCACCGACATCGCCGGGGTGATCACCGCATCGCCGTAGAATAGCGCCGCCCCGATCACGCCGAGCCCGAAGACCAGCGCCGTGCGGCGGCCAATGGCCCGCTGCGCCAGGGCCATCAGCGACAGAACGCCGCCCTCGCCCTTGTTGTCGGCGCGCATGATGAAGAGCACGTACTTGATCGTCACGACCAGGATCAGCGCCCACAGGGCCAGCGACACCACGCCCAGGATCTCGGCGCGGGTCACCCCGTCGGCCGCCGACGCGTGCAGCGCCTCCTTGAAGGCGTAGAGCGGGCTGGTGCCGATGTCGCCGAACACGACGCCGACGGAGCCCAGGGCGAGCGCGAACGTGCCATGGCCCTTGGGACCGTGACCATTCGAACCCGCTTGCTGGGGAATGTCGCACGCCGCGACGGAGGCGTTCTCAGTGTTCGAAACGCCGGAGGCTTCGGAAGCCATTCAATCCCTCCGGGACCGCGCCCTCGAAAATCTCGCGCGAAGCCCCATATCGATCAAGCGGCGCGCGATACACCCAATCCGATCCGGGTTCAATCGTGACCTTAAGGCCGCGAGCCTGATGGTTTTTGTTTCAACGCACGCGTTCCCCCCTTACGTTCCGGACTTACAGAAGATCATGTCCGACAGTCAGAAGTTCCCCGTCGCCGCTCACGCCCTGGCCTATCTGGCGCACAAGGAGGCTTTCAGCCCCGACCGCGCCGTGGCCAGCGCCGAACTCGCGGCCTCCGTCCCCACCAATCCGGTGGTGGTGCGGCGCGTCACCGCCATGCTCGGCAAGGCGGGGCTGATCGGCGCGCGCGCCGGCGCCAACGGCGGCGCATGGCTGCTGAAGCCCGCCCAGGACATCACCCTCGACACCGTGCTGCGCGCCGTCCACGGCTGCGCCAATCTCGGCACCGCCCCGCCCGGGGTGAAGGGCTGCCCGGTCGGGGCCCGCATTCCCGACGCCGTCCGCGCGGCCCTGATCGCCGCCGACGCCGCCGCCGCCGAGCGCCTGTCGCGCATCTCGGTGGCCGACCTGCTGGCCGACCCGGCCGAGCGCGAGGCGGTCCTGAAGAGCGCCTGAGGACTCGTCGGGAGGCTTCTCACGCCTATCCGAATTTTCCTCCGAGCATCCCCGCGAAGGCGGGGATCCAAGCCGAGATCGCGGACGATCCGCGGCCGCGCCTCCTCCTGAAAGCCCGCTTGGGTCCCCGCCTTCGCGGGGAAGGGCGGATTCTTTGGAAGCGCCGACCCACACCCGAGCGCACCTGAAAGCCTCCCGCAGAAAAACTGCACCCGAAATTGTTGCTGATCCCCTGGCGCCAGCGGTGGACGCCATTACGTAATCGCTACCGATACAGTTCCTGTTCGGACAACATCATTCTCCTTGAGGGGACCACCGCCATGACCACCAAGGTCGCCATCGTCTATCACTCGGGCTACGGCCACACCGCCGTCCTCGCCGACAAGGTCGCCCAGGGCGTCCGCGACGCCGGCCAGACCCCGGTGCTGCTGCAGATCGAAAACGCTGCTCAGGACTTCAAGCCGATCATCGACGCCGTCACCGAAGCCGACGCGGTCGTGTTCGGCGCGCCGACCTACATGGGCGACGTCTCGGGCGTCTTCAAAGTCTTCGCCGACGCCTCCTCGGCCGCCTTCTTCACCGGCGCCTGGAAGGACAAGCTGGCCGCGGGCTTCACCAACTCGCACAGCTTCGCCGGCGACAAGGGCCACGCCCTCGCCAGCCTGACGATCCTGGCCGCCCAGCACGGCATGAACTGGATCAACCTCGGCATCGCCCCGCCGGCCGTCACCGCCGCCGAGCGTGGTCCGGAAACGATCAACCGCGTGGGCTCGTTCGTCGGCGTCGCCGCCCAGTCGGACAACGCCTCGCCGGAAATCACCCCGCCGGCCGGCGACCGCGAGACCGCCCGCCTGCTGGGCGTGCGCGTGGCCGAGGCCGCCGTGCGCTGGACCCGCGGCGCGCAGCCGGCGCTGAGCGACGCGGCCTAAGAGCCGGACTATCGGGCGCGCCCTGCCCCTCCCCCGAGGTCCTTCGCCCAAGGGGGGCGCGCCTTCGCGGAGGAACGACCGACCCCGCCCTCCCCCAGGTCGTTCCTCCGCCCCGCTTGAACCGGATCGGCGGGCGTGCTCGACTCCTGTGACGCTTTGCTTGCAGGACCTTCGACTCCATGGCCCGCCGCCTCGCCCTGATCACCGGCGCCTCCGCCGGCATCGGGGCCGCCTTCGCCCGCATCTACGCCAGCCACGGCTACGACGTGGCCCTGACCGCCCGCCGGCTCGACCGGCTGGAGGCCCTGGCCGCCGAGATCCGGATGCGCTTCGGGGTCGAGGCCTATGCGATTTCCGCCGACCTGGCCGATCCCGGCGGCGTCGATGCGGTGCTGGCGGCCGTCGCCGCCGAGGGCCGCGAGATCGACGCCCTCGTCAACAACGCCGGCTACGGCCTGCCGGGAACCTTCGACAAGACCAGCTGGGCCGACCAGTCGGCCTTCCTGCAGGTGATGCTGACCTCGGTCTGCGAAATGACCCACAAGGTGCTGCCGGGCATGGTCGAGCGCCGCTTCGGCCGCATCGTCAACGTCGCTTCGCTGGCGGGCCTGGCGCCCGGTTCGGCCGGCCACACCCTCTATGCGGCGACCAAGAGCTTCCTAGTGAAGTTCTCCCAGAGCCTGCACCTGGAGAACCTGGCCAACGGCGTGCACGCCAGCGCGCTGTGCCCCGGCTTCACCCTGTCGGAATTCCACGACGTCAACGGCACCCGCGCCCAGGTCAGCCAGAGCCTGCCGGCCTGGATGTGGCTGGGCGCCGACGAGGTGGCCGCCGCCGGCTACGAGGCCGCCGAGGCCAACCGCCCGGTCTGCGTCACCGGCGCGCCCAACAAGGCGATCGCCGTGCTGGCCAAGATCATCCCCGACGAATGGGCCCTGGCCCTGATCGCCAGCCAGGGCGGGAAGTTCCGCAAGGTCTAGAACAGGCCCAGGACGAAGAGGGCGACACCCAGAGCCAGGGACGGGATCGACCAGACCTCCATGGGCAGGGACAGGAACTTGTTCCGCGCCCGGTAGAGCAGCCGATAGCGCAGATCACCCCGGAAGGGATTGAGCGCGCGCCGGTTGATGCGCGATCCGCCGATCCAGTTGGCGACCGCCGCCAGGACCCACCCGACGCCCCAGAGCCATGGCGCGTCCGAAAACGCCGCGTCGCCAGCGGTGAAGCTGACGATCGCGCCGAAGACCCCGAACACGCCGATCAGGAAAAGCAGCGAGAAGAAGCCTCGCCCCGTCCACCAGAAAACCAAGTCCGCCCCCGTCCCCGAAACCTACTTCTCCGCCGCGTACGGCGCCTTCGCGTCCGCCCGGATCAGACCGCGCGTCGCATCCCCCACCCCGATCAGCACGAACTGCACGGCCAGGGCGCAGAGGATCAGGCCCAGCACCCGCACGACGATGCTCATGCCGATCCGGCCCAGCACCTTGCTGATCACCGGCGCGGCCCAGAAGGTGGCGACCAGCACCACCGACACCGCCGCGATGACGCCCACGCCCAGCGCCATGCCGGCCAGGCCCAGGTGCTTGGCCTCGCTGGCGTAGATGATCACGGTCGAGATCGCCCCCGGACCGATCAGCAGCGGCATGGCGAACGGCACGATCAGCCGCTCGAACCGCTTCTTGGCGTAGACCCTCGCCGACAGCGGCTCGGTCTCGCCCTCGGCGGCGTCGGCGAACATGGTGGTGAAGTCGTCGCGCACCATGTCCAGGCCCAGGATGAACAGGATGATGCCGCCGGCGATGCGGAAGGCCGGCATCGAGATGCCGAAGAACTCCAGCAGGGAAACCCCGGTGAAGTAGAAGAACACCAGGAAGGCCAGCACGAACAGGCCGATATAGACGGCCACCATCCGCCGGCCGGCCGAGGCCGCGCCGATGGTGGCGGCGGCGAACAGCGGCACGTTGCCGATCGGGTCGATCAGGGCGAACAGCGCGACGAAGAAGTTGACGGCGAGTTCGGCCTGGCTCATTCGACGTCCTCAACCTTCATGACTGTGCGGGAAACGTCGCTCTCTCTAGAGCGATGCGGCCTCGCGCGCCAACACCGGAGCTTGCCCATGTCCGCCGATCCGCGCCTGATCATCCCGCTGGACCTGCCCACGGTCGCCGACGCCCGGAAAATGGTCGAGCGCATCGACGACGCCGCCTCGTTCTACAAGATCGGCCTGGAACTGCTGGCCACGGACGGCATGGCCTTCGCCGGCGACCTCAAGAAAGCCGGCAAGCAGGTGTTCCTCGATTGGAAGCTGCACGACATCGGCGCGACGGTGGAGCGCTCGGCCCGGGTGCTGGCCGGGGCCGGTTGCGACCTGCTGACCGTCCACGCCGAACCGCAGGTGATGCAGGCGGCGGCGAAGGCCAAGGCCGGCTCGGACCTGAAGATCCTGGCCGTCACCGTGCTGACCAGCCTGACCGACGCCGACCTGATCGAGATGGGCTACGCCTTCAGCGCCCGCGCCCTGGTCGAGCGCCGCATCCGCCAGGCCATCGAGTGCGGGGTCGACGGCATCGTCTCCTCGCCGCACGAGGCGGCGCTGGCTCGTGAGATCGGCGGTCCGGACTTCCTGGTGGTGACGCCGGGCGTGCGCCCGTTCTGGGCGGCCAAGAACGACCAGGCCCGCGCCGCGACCCCGGCCGACGCCCTGAAGGCCGGCGCCAGCCACCTGGTCTGCGGCCGCCCGATCACCGCCGCCAACGACCCGCGCGAAGCGGCGCTGAAGGTGATCGAGGAGATGGCGGGGCTTTAAGGGCCCGACAATCCTCGTCATCCCGGAAGCCGCGCCAGCGGCTTCCGGGATGACGGAAGTTGGGTCGTTACAGCTTCGAGCCGCCCCAGACGCCGAACGGGTCGACGAAGTCCTTGACCAGGGCCTGGGCGACGGCCGGGTGGGTCAGCTTGCCGCCCAGCACGTTGAGGCCGCGCGCCAGATGGACGTTGTCCTCCAGGGCGTCGAGGCCCTTGTCGGCCAAAGCCAGGCCGAACGGCAGGGTGGCGTTGCCCAGGGCGTCCGACGAGGTGCGCGGGGCGGCGCCGGGCATGTTGGCCACGCAGTAGTGGACGACGCCGTCGACCGTATAGGTCGGCTCGGCGTGGGTGGTCGGGTGGCTGGTCTCGAAGCAGCCGCCCTGGTCGATCGACACGTCGACCAGAACCGAGCCCGGCTTCATGCGCGACAGGTGCTCGCGGCGCACCAGCTTCGGGGCGGCCGCGCCGGCGGTCAGCACGGCGCCGATGACGACGTCGGCCTTGAGGATCTCTTCTTCCACCGCGTCCAGGGTCGAGTAGCGGGTCAGGATGCGGCCTTGATAGAGGTCATCCAGCTCGCGCATGCGCGGGATCGAACGCTCCAGCACCACGACCTCGGCGCCCAGGCCGGCGGCCATGCGGGCGGCGTTGGAGCCGACCACGCCGCCGCCCAGCACCGCCACGCGGGCCGGGGGCACGCCGGGCACGCCGCAGAGCAGAAGGCCCATGCCGCCATTGTGCTTGAGCAGGGTCTCGGCCGCCGAGAACACGGCGATGCGGCCGGCCACTTCCGACATCGGGGCCAGCAGCGGCAGGCCGCCTTTGGCGTCCGTGACGGTCTCGTAGGCGATGGCCGCGCAGCCGCTCTTCAGCAGGCCTTCGGTCTGGGCCGGATCGGGCGCCAGGTGCAGGTAGGTGAAGAGGATGTGGCGCTCGGTCAGGCGTTCCCACTCGACCTTCTGCGGTTCCTTGACCTTGACGATCATCTCGGCGCCCGAGAACACCGCGTCGGCGTCGGGGGCGATGCTCGCGCCGGCCTTGATGTAGGCCTCGTCGGCATAGCCGGCGCCCAGGCCAGCGCCCTGCTGCACCAGCACCTGGTGGCCGTGGGCGACATATTCGCGGACGGCGGTGGGGGTCAGGCCGACCCGGTGTTCGCCCGGTTTGATCTCGGAGGGGACGCCAACGCGCATGATGTTTCCTCGCTTTTTAGCTTTAACGCTGGTGTACGCCTCTACGTTCGCATGTTTCTTGGTTCTTTCGTCCTTCAAAGAACGTGGTATGCAGGAATCCTGCGCAAACGGAGCTATTCGGTGAAGAAATCCCCGGTCACGCTTGATGTGTTCGACCGAAAGATCCTCCGCCTGCTCCAGCGCGAAGGCCGAGCCAGCTATGTCGACATGGCCAAGGCGGCCAATCTGTCGGAGTCGGCCTGCCTGCGCCGGGTGCGGGCGCTGGAGGACGCCGGGGTCATCGGCCGCTACGCCGCGGTGATCGACGAGCGGGCCGTCGGCCTGCCGCTCAGCGTCTTCGTCACCGTCACCCTGTCGTCCCAGGCCGAAGGCGCGCTGACCGCCTTCGAGAAAGCGGTAGCAAACGTGCGCGAGGTGGCCGAGTGCTACCTGATGACCGGCGGCTCGGACTACCTGCTGCGGCTGGTGGTGGCCGATGTCGACGATCTGGAGCGGGTGCACAGCCAGGAACTGACGCGGATCCCCGGCGTGGTGCGGGTCAGCTCGTCGATCGCCATGCGCACCGTGGTCAAACGCGTCGAATTGCCACTCTGAACGGTGCTTGGCCTCCGGTTAACCCCCAGCCCCTAGGGTCGCGGCGGCTTCATCGTTTCCGGGGGCGACCATGGTTTCTCGACGCATCCTGCTGGGCGGCCTGGCCGCCGGCCTCGCAGCCCCCGTCCTGGCTCATGCCGAGGGCTATCAGGAGACCAAGACCCCGCCGGTCTGGAAGCCCAAGGCCCGCCGCACCGCCAAGGCCCTGGCGACCCAGCCCACTGACAAAGCCGCCCTCGACAAGGCGCTGAAGACGGTCAAGCCGCTGGAGGGCGCGCAAGCCGAAGACCCGACCGCAGTCTCGGGCGTGCAGGTGCAGCCGGCCAAACCCGTCCCCAGCATCAGCCCCGACGAGGCCCTGGGCCGCCTGAAGCAGGGCGCCGCGGCCTTCGCCCGCGGCGGCGCCAGCCTCGTCTCGCCGTCGCTCGCCCGCATCGGCGAGCTGGCCGCGGCCGAGCGGCCGTTCGCCGTGGTCGTGGCCTGCAGCGACAGCCGCGTGGCTCCCGAGCTGCTGTTCAACTGCAATCTGGGCGACCTCTTCGTGCTGCGGGCGGCCGGTCCGACCGTCGGCCCCGAAGCGCTGGGCGCCATCGTCTACGCCGTGGATACGCTGGGCGCCTCGCTGGTCGTGGTGCTGGGCCACACCAAGTGCGGCGTGGTCGGCGCGGCTGTCGACGCGGCCACCCGCAAGAGCCGCCCCACCGGCGTGTTCGAGGCCGTGCTGGCGCCGATCCTGCCGGCGGTGTTCGACGCCCAGGGCGAGAAGGCGGCCGACCTGCACGACGCGGCCGCCCGCCGCAACGCCCGCAACATCGCCGCGCGCCTCAAGGTCGCCGACGGGATCCTGGCCGAGCGCATCGCCCAGGGCCGTCTGAAGATCGTGCCGGCCACCTACGACCTGACCACCGCCCAGGTCGCCTTCGAAGCTTGACCGGAAGCGGTAACCGGTTGCTTCGCGCGAAACCTTGAGAACCATTATCGCGATGCCGTTGACCCCCGCTCGCGCTTAGGTTCAAGTCCCCCAAATCACTTCGGGTTTGGGAGAGACGACGGATGTCGACGGACGAGACGCCGCAAGGCGACGGCGCGGCCAAAACCTCCGTCTGGACCCGGATCAAGTCGCAGTTGAAGACCCCCGCCGTCGCCATCGCGGCGGGCGCGCTGGTCGTAGGCTTCGGCGGCGGCTTCGTGGCCGCCAAGACCGCCGACCTCGGCTGGTTCGGCGGCGGGGCCAAGGCCGCCTCCGGAAGCGCGGCGGTCAAGGGCGAGGCCTGGTCGCTGTTCGGCAAGCCGCGCGACGCAAACGCCCGCCGGCGCGGCGTTCCCAAGCCCGAGGGCTTCGCCGTCTGGCGCACCCGCATCGACAGCTCCGGCGGCGAGGCCATGGCCTGCATCCAGATGAGCCGCGATCTGGACCCGTCCAAGGCCTATGCCGACTTCGTCATGGTCTCGCCCGACCTGGGCCGCACCCCGGCCGTGCGGGTCAAGGGCGACGAGCTGTGCATCGGCGGCGTCGGCTTCACCGACCGCCGCATCACCCTTCTGAAGGGCCTGCCCGCCAAGGGCGGCGAGACCCTCGGCGCCAACGCCGACGTCGACTTCACCTTCGGTGAGAAGCCCCCCTATGTCGGTTTCGCCGGCGACGGGGTGATCCTGCCGCGCGAGGAGTCCGACGGCGTCGCCATCGAGACCATGAACGTCCAGAAGCTGGCCGTCGAAGTCTGGCGGGTGTCCGACCGCAACCTTGTGCGCAAGTCGATCAGCGCGCCCGATCCCACCGGCGAGGGCGACTGGGCCGGCGACTACGGCGAGGACAGCGCCGGCGACGAGGGCCGCCGTATCTGGAAGGGCGAGGTGTCGGTGGACGGCGCGGCCGGCGCCAAGGCCACCACGGTCTTCCCGCTGGGCGCGGTGCTCAAGGAGATGAAGCCCGGCGCCTATCTGATCAAGGCGCGCGACGCCTCGGGCGGCCGCGATCCCGACGGCGAGGGCGACACCCCGCCGGCCCAGGCCCGCCGCTGGATCGTGTTCACCGACATGGCGCTGATCGCCTATGACGGCTCCGAGGCGCTGGACGTCGTGGTCCGCTCGCTGAAGACCGCCAAGACCGTGGCCGGCGTGCGCGTGGCCCTGGTCGCCCGCGACGGCGAGCCCCTGGCCGAGGTCAAGAGCGACGCCGACGGCCGCGTGCGCTTCCCCCGCCCCCTGCTGAAGGGCGAGGGCGGCGAGCGCGCCAAGATGGTCATGGCCTATGGCCCTGAAGGCGACCTGTCGGTGCTCGACCTCGACCGCTCGCCGGTGGACCTGTCCAAGCAGGGCGTCGGCGGCCGCACCGAAAGCGAGGGCGGCCGCGCCGTCGGCAGCGACATCGACGGCTGGCTCTACGCCGACCGCGGCATCTATCGCCCCGGCGAGACCGTGCACCTGACGGCGATGATCCGCGACCGCATGGCCAAGGCGGTGAACGACCGTAAGGGCTACATTCTGGTCAAGCGCCCCTCTGGCGTGGAGTTCAAGCGCTGGTGGTTCGGCCAGGCCAACGCCGGCGCCGTGCCGATCGACATCGCCCTGCCCCGCAGCGCCCCGCGCGGCCGCTGGACCGCCGAACTGCACATCGAGGGCATCGAGGCCTCGTCGGGCTCGCTCAGCTTCAGCGTCGAGGACTTTGCTCCTCAGCGTCTCGCGGTCACCGCCACCGGCCAGGAGAGCACGCCGATCCGCATCGGCGAGACCCGTCAGATCGCGGTCAACGCCCGCTTCCTCTACGGCGCGCCGGGCTCGGGCCTGCAGACGCAGGGCGAGGCCCGCCTGCGCCGCGACACCGACCCCTTCCCGCAATACAAGGGCTTCGAGTGGGGCGACGCCAAGGAGCCCTTCGACGAGAAGCTGATCGAACTGGGCACGACTGTCACCGACGGCGAAGGCCGCGCGGTCCTGAACCTCGGCACCTCCGACGTCGGCGACACCGGCCAGCCCCTGGTGGCGGCGGTCACCGCCTCGGTGTTCGAGCCCGGCGGCCGTCCGGTCCGTGAGGGCCTGGAGCTCAAGGTCCGCGGCAAGCCGATCTATTACGGCGTCAAGGTCGAGCAGGGCGACGGCTCGGGCCGCGATGATCCCCCCGTCAGCCTCGAGGTCATCGCCGTCGACGCCGCCGGCAAGAAGATCTCGACCACCGCCAGCTACACCCTGATCAGCGAGAACTGGAACTACGACTGGTTCCAGCAGGACGGCCGCTGGCAGTGGCGGCGCACCAGCCGCGACGCTGTCGTGGCCAAGGGCGCGCTGAACATGTCGGCTGGGGCCAGCGCGCGGATCAACCGCCGCCTGGGCTGGGGCGACTATCGCCTGGTGATCGAAGGCCCCGAGGGGACCAAGACCGTCGCGCGCTTCTCGTCGGGCTGGGGCTCGCCGGCCAAGGACGCCGAGGCGCCCGACTTCGTCCGCGTCTCGGCCGGGACCCGCGCCTACGCCCAGGGCGACACGGTCGAGATCACCCTGAAGGCCCCCTATGCCGGCCAGGCCCAGGTGGCCGTGGCCACCGACCGCCTGATCGACTTCAAGACCCTGTCGGTCGGCGAGAACGGCGCGACCGTGAAGCTGAAGACCAGCGCGGCCTGGGGCGGCGGGGCCTATGTGATGGTCGCCGTCATCCAGCCGCGCGACCCCGTGGCCTCGCCCAAGCCCAAGCGGGCGCTGGGTCTCGTCTACGTGCCGCTGGAGCCCAAGGGCCGCAAGCTGACGGTCGACATCGGCACGCCGCCGAAGCTCGACTCCAAGGCGCCCGTCGAGATCCCGCTGAAGGTGCAGGGCCTGTCGTTCGGCCAGAAGGCCCGGGTGACGGTGGCGGCGGTGGATGAGGGCGTGCTGCGCCTGACCCGCCAGGAAAGCCCCGATCCGGTGAAGTGGTACTTCGGCAAGCGGGCCCTGACGCTCGACTACCGCGACGACTACGGCCGCCTGCTCGATCCCAATATGGGCGCGCCGGCCAACGTCAACTTCGGCGGCGACGAGCTGGGCGGCGAGGGCCTGACGGTAACGCCGATCAAGACCGTGGCCCTGTGGTCGGGCGTGGTCGAGACCGGCCTCGACGGCAAGGCGACGATCAAGCTGCCGCCCGCCGACTTCAACGGCGAGCTGCGGATCATGGCCGTGGCCTGGACCGACAACGCCGTCGGTTCCGGCTCCAAGGCCATGACCGTGCGCCAGCCGGTGGTGGCCGACCTCAACCTGCCGCGCTTCCTCTCGCCCGGCGACAAGCCGACCGCGACGCTGGAGCTGCACAATGTCGAGGGCAAGCCCGGCGCCTACACCGCCGAGGCCAACGCCTCGGGCGGGCTGAAGGTCGCCTTCAGGAAGGTGATCACCCTGATCCTGGGCCAGCGCGTCGCCGAGAAGATCCCCTTCCTGGCGCCGGACGTGACCGGCATCGGCAAGATCGGCTTCAAGGTCAGCGGCCCCGGCTTCTCTACAGCCAAGGACTATCCGATCCAGACCCGCCTGGGCTGGGGCGACGTGGTGCGCACCACCACCGAACTGCAGGCCCCGGGCGCGAGCTACACGCCCAACTACCAGCTGCTGTCGGGCCTGGCGGCCGGCGACGTGACGCTGCAGGTCAGCTACTCGCCGTTCAAGGGCTTCGACCCGTCGGCGATCGCGGTCGCCCTGCAGCGCTACCCGTACGGCTGCACCGAGCAGGTGGTGTCGGCGGCCTATCCGCTGCTCTACGCCCAAAGCGTCTCGACCGATCCCAAGCTCAAGCGCACCCCTGCGGCCCTGGCCGGAGCGGTGGGCCGCCTGCTGGATCGCCAGACCCTCGACGGGGCTTTCGGCCTGTGGCGGGTGGGCGACGGCGAGGCCGACCCGTGGCTTGGCGCCTACGCCACCGACTTCCTGCTGGAGGCTAAGGCGCAAGGCGTGGCCGTGCCGGACGAGGCGCTGGACAAGGCGCTGAACGCCATGCGCCAGGTCAGCCGCCCCGACGGCTGGGCCTCGGTCGCCTACCGGATGGAGTATCCCTCCTGGTGGGGCCGCAACGAGGACGAAAGCCGCAAGGCCACCCAGCGCATGCGCCGCCGGGCCAGCGCCTACGCCCTCTACGTCCTGGCCAAGGCCGGTCGCGGGGATCTCGCCCGCCTGCGCTGGTGGCACGACGTGCAGATGAAGGACGAGGATCAGCCGATCGCCAAGGCCCAGGTGGCTGCCGGCCTGGCGCTGATGGGCGACCACGCCCGGGCCCGCTCGGCCATGCGCCAGGCGGTCGCCTCGCTGAACTGGCGCGACGAGTACGACTGGTACCAGAGCCCGCTGCGCGACGTGGCCGCCGTCACGGCGCTGGCGGTGCAGGCCGGCCAGACCGACGTGGCCGCCCGTCTGCAAGGCCGCCTGGAGAACGTGGTCAAGGATCCCGACGCCCTGAACACCCAGGAACAGGCCCAGCTGCTCTACGCCGCTCACCAGCTGATGAAGGCCGCCGGCCCCATCAATATCGAGGCCCAGAACGTGGTCGCCCTACCGGCGGCCGGCGGCGCGCCGCGCTGGGCCGTGGGCAAGCTGGCCGACGCCCGCTTCACCAACAAGGGCAAGGGCGCCCTGTGGCGGACGGTCAGCGTGCGCGGCACGCCGATCGCGGCCCCGGTCGCCGAAAGCAACGGCCTGTCGGTGAGCAAGCGCCTGTTCACGATGAGCGGCGGGGCGGTCGATCCCTCGGCCATCCGCCAGGGCGAACGGGTGATCGTGCTGATCCAGGGCCGGTCGATGCAGGCTCGCTCGACCGCCCTGGTGGTCGACGACGCCCTGCCGGCCGGCTTCGAGATCGAGGCCCCGCTCGGCGCCGACGACGCCCAGAACGGACCGTTCCGGTTCCTGGGCGAGCTGTCGACGCCGGACGCCCAGGAAAGCCGCGACGACCGCTACATCGCCGCGCTCGACCTGGAGGGCAACAAGCCCTTCGCCATGGCCTACATCGCGCGGGCCGTGACGCCGGGCGAGTTCTTCCTGCCCGGCGCCGTGGCCAAGGACATGTACCGCCCGAGCATCGCCGCCCGGTCGGACGCCGGCCGCACGACGATCACTGGCCAATGAGCGCTGACTACTCCCTTCCCCCTTTTATGGGGGAAGGGCCGGGGATGGGGGTGACAGCGCTTGAAGGTGAAGCGCCGTGACTGCCGCCAACGCCGAAACCACCCCCACCCCTGACCCCTCCCCCATCCGCCGACGGGAGGGGAAGGTCGCTCTGCTGACCCGCCTGCTCGCTTGCCTCCTCGCCGTCCAGGTCGGGGTGTTCGTTCTCAGCGCCGCCTTCCCGCCGGACATGAGCCGCGCCAAGCGCTCCTCGCCCGTGGTGCTGGGCGAGCGCGGGGCGTGGCTGCGCGCCCTGCCGGTGGAAGACGGCCTCTGGCGGGTGCGTGCCGACCTGGACCGCACCGACCCGACCTTTCTCAAGCGGCTCGTCGCCGTCGAGGACGCCCGTTTCCGCTGGCACCTGGGGGTCGATCCCATCGCCGTGGTCCGCGCCACGGGATCGGCGATCGTGCATGGCCGGGTCAGCAGCGGCGCCTCGACCCTGTCGATGCAGACCGCCCGCCTGCTGGAGCCTAGGCCGCGCAATCTGGGCAGCAAGCTGATCGAGATGGTCCGCGCCGCCCAGCTGGAAAGCCGGCTGAGCAAGGACGAGATCCTCGCCCTCTACCTGACGCTGGCGCCCTACGGCGGCAATCTGGAGGGCGTGCGCGGGGCCAGCCTCTCCTATTTCGGCCACGAACCGTCCAGCCTGACCGACGGCGAGCAGGCCCTGCTGATCGCCCTGCCCCAGGCGCCCGAGGCCCGCCGTCCCGACCGCCGTCCCGAAGCCGCGCGCGAGGCCCGCCGGGCGGTGCTGGACAAGATGGTCCGCGCCGGAACCCTGTCGAACATCGCCGCCGTCGAGGCCGAGGCCGAACCGATCCCGCGCCGCAGCGCCTTCCCGGCCATGGCCTGGCATCTGGCCGGCCAGCAGGCCGCCGCCGCGCCCGCCAACCAGCCCAGCGTGCTGACCACCATCGACCCGGACCTGCAGGCGCGGCTGGAGCCCCTGGCCGCCAGCGTCGCCGCCAGCCAGGGCCCGGAAGCCACTGCCGCCATCATCGTCGTGCGGATCAAGGACCGGGCCGTGCGGGCCCTCGTCGGCTCGGCCGGCCGCGACCGGCCTGGCGGCTGGGTGGACATGACCAGCGCCGTGCGGTCACCCGGCTCGGCCCTGAAGCCCTTCGTCTACGCCTTCGCCTTCGACGACGGCATGTTGGCGCCCGACACCCAGATCGACGACGCGCAGACGCGCTTCGCCGACTACCAGCCGGAAAACTTCGATCGCGTGTTCCACGGCAAGGTCACCGCCCGCGAGGCCCTGGCCTATTCGCTGAACGTGCCGGCCGTCGCCACCCTGGAGAAGATCGGTCCCGAGGCCTTCGCCGCCCGCCTCGAGGCCGGCGGCGTCAAGCTGCTGCGCCCCAAGGCCGAGGTGAAGGCCGCGGGCCTGGCCCTGGCGCTGGGCGGCGCGGGCATCACCCTGCGCGACCTCGTCACCCTCTATGCGAGCCTGGGCGACGGCGGGGTGGTCAAGCCGCTGGCCTATACGGTCGACGAGGCCAAGGCCCGCGAACACCAGGCCGGAACCCGCATCGCCCGACCCGAAGCCGTCAACCAGGTGCTCGACATCCTGCGCGAGGCCCCCGGCCCGCGCGGCCGCGCGCCTTCGGCCCTGACAAGGGGCGGGCCGGCCATGGCCTTCAAGACCGGCACCTCCTACGGCTTCCGAGACGCGGTGGCGGCCGGGATCGTCGGCGGCCATGCCATCGTCGTCTGGACCGGCCGGGCCGACGGCGGCGCGCGCGGCGGCCTCACCGGACGCGACGCGGCCCTGCCCACCCTGTTCGACGTGGCGGATCTGGTGGGCGCGCCGCCCACCGCCCCGCGCCCGATCGCGCCCAAATCCGCGCCAGGCGCGCTGCAGCAGCTGAGGACCGTCGCCGACGAAGGTCCGCGCCTGATCTTCCCGCCCGACGGGTCGACGGTGCAGGTCGAAGGGCTGGGCAAGGGCTCGCGCGGCCTCGTCCTGGCGGCCGGCGGCGAGAACCTGTCGTGGTACGTTGACGGCAAGCCCCTGGCCGACGATCCGGTCGGCGGCAAGCCGGTCTGGCGACCGGCGGCGGCGGGCTTCTATCGGCTGCGGGTGGTCGACGACCAGGGCCGGGCGGCCAGCGCCCGGGTGCGCATCAGGGCGCCGGGCTAGGCCTTCGAGGCCGCAGGCTTGCGGCGCAGGACCATCACGGTGGCGACCAGCAGCAGGCCGCCGACGACCAGGGCGGTCAGCCAAACCGGATCGGGCTTCCAGTAGCCCAGGTGGCGCGCGGCCAGATAGCCGGGGGCCAGGACGGTGATCACCCACACCGGCGCGGTCACGGTGTTGGCGGCGTGGAAGGTCCAGTCGCGCATGCGGGTCATGCCCGCGGCCATCGGCACGAACGGCCGCAGCGGACCAAGATACCTTGCCACGGCCAGGGCCAGCACGCCGTAGCGGCGGGTATAGAGGCGGGCGCGGGCCACGGTGCGGCGGTGCTTGGCCAGCACCGGATGGCGCACGGCCCAGGCGCCCATGTGGCGGCCCATCAGGTAGGAGATCGCGTCGCCCAGGGCCGCCCCGACGCTGCACCAGACGATCACCTCGACCGGATGCAGCGAGCCGGTGGCGATCAGCGCGCCGGCCGTCAGCATCACCGCCATGATCGGGATCAGCACCCCGACCAGCATCAAGGCTTCGAGCAGCGTGATCACCGCCAGGATCGCGCACACCAGCAGGCGGTGCTCGACGACGAGGCTGTGCAGGCTCTGGAGAAAGGCGTCCATGCAACCACCGTGGCAGGGGATGGTGACGAACAAGTAAGCACCGAACGGCGATCCGCCAACTGCGACGATCAGGCGCGGCGGCGGCTTGCCTTTCTCAAGGCCGGGTGCGACTCCTCCCAAGATTGTTTTTCAGGGGGATTTTCAAGATGCGGAAACTTCTGGCGACGGCCGCCGTCAGCCTTGGTCTTGTGTCGTTCGGCCTGGCGACGCCGGCCAGCGCGAGCAACGTCTACAATGCGCGGATCACCGCGATCGTGCCCAACAACGCCGGCGTGCTGCAGTTCAACCTCGATACCGCCCGCACCGGACTGCCGGCCTGCACCAACGCCTCGGTCAGCTTCTCGGTGAACGTCTCAACCTTCGCGGGCCAGACCCTGGCGGCGACGCTGCTGACCGCCATGGCCTCGAACCTGCCGATCGACGTCATCGGCACGGGCGTCTGCGAGTTCGGCAACCTCGAAGCGGTCGGCATCATCTCGCTGCACCGATAGCGTCCTGTCGCCCGCCGTCCCGGATCGGAGCGGCGGGCGATCGTCTCGCGATCTACTCCGCCGCGCCCGACAGCACGCGCTCGTAATCGGCCTGGCTGGCGATGCCCACGTCCAGGTCGGTGACCAGGCCGTTGGCCAGCGAATAGACCCAGCCGTGCACGGCCAGGCTCTGGCCGCGGGCCCAGGCGTCCTGCACGAAGACGTCGGCGGCGACGTTGCGCACCTGACGGATGACGTTCAGCTCGCACAGGCGGTTGAGGCGGTCGCGCTCTTCGGAGATGGCTTCCAGCTCATGCTTGTGCTCGGCGTGGACCTCGCGGATCGGGTGCAACCAGTGGTCGACCAGGCCCCGGCGCTTGCCGTCGATGGCCGCCGCCACGCCGCCGCAGCCGTAGTGGCCCACGACCATGATGTGCTTGACCTTCAGCACGTCGACCGCGAATTGCAGCACGCTAAGGTAGTTGGCGTCCTGCGGCGGGGCCAGGTTGGCGACGTTGCGGTGCACGAACAGCTCGCCCGGATCCAGGCCCACGATCTCATTGGCCGGCACGCGGCTGTCGCTGCAGCCGATCCACAGGTATTCGGGGCTCTGCTGGTTCTCCAGGCGCTTGAAGAACTCGGAGTCGACCTGCGTCTTGCGCTTCGACCAGTTGGCGTTGTTGGTTTTCAGATCTTCAAGCATCGGCGGCGTCCGGCTGGAGGCTGGGGTGAGCAGCGGCGAAAGCGGGATGGTCGGCGGCGCGGTCGGCGGCCGCCACCAGGGTCGGATAGGGTGAAAGGTCGATGTCGAACCGGCGCGCGCCATAGACCTGCGGCACGATGCAGACATCGGCCAGGGTCGGCGCGTCGCCATAGGCGTAGGCCCCGCCGTGGGCGGCGACCGCGGCTTCCAGGGCGGTGAAGCCCTCGGCCAGCCAGCGGGCCATCCAGGCCTTGCGGGCGGCCTCGTCCTGGCCGCGGACGGCCAGCTCGCCGGTGACGCGCACGTTGTTCAGCGGATGGATGTCGCAGGCCACGACCTGGGCCATGGCGCGCACGCGGGCGCGGCCCAGCGGGTCGGCCGGCAGCAGGGCGGGCTCGGGGTGGGTCTCGTCCAGCCATTCCAGAATGGCCAGGCTCTGGGTCAGCACCACGCCGTCGCCCACAGCCAGGACCGGCGTCAGGCCCTGCGGGTTGAGCGCGCGATAGGCCTCCTGGCGCTGCTCGCCCTTGAGCAGGTTCACCGGCGCCTGGTCGTAGGCCAGGCCCTTGAGGTTCAGGCCGATGCGGACGCGATAGGGCGCGGCCGCCCGCCAGTAGCCGAACAGCGTCAGGGTCACGGCCGCGCGCTCCCTCTAGACCAGGGTGAAGGCCAGGGCGCCGACGCCGTCGACCTCGCCGGCGATCTCGTCGCCCTTGACCACCGCGGCGACGCCCTCGGGCGTGCCGGTGAAGATCAGGTCGCCGGCCGCCAGGGTCCACAGCTTGCTGGCCTCGGCGATGATCTCGGGGATGTTCCAGATCATGTCGGAGACCAGGCCCGTCTGGCGCTGCACGCCGTTGACGGTCAGCCAGATGGCGCCGTCGAAGGTCGCCTCGGCCGCCGGGCGGATGGCCGAGATCGGGGCCGAGAAGTCGAAGGCCTTGCCCGCTTCCCACGGATGGCCCTTGGCCTTGGCCGCGCCCTGCAGGTCGCGGCGGGTGAGATCCACGCCGACGGCGTAGCCGAACACGTGGTCCAGCGCGTCGTCGACGGCGATGTTCGCCCCGCCCGACTTCAGCGCCACCACCAGTTCGATCTCGTGGTGCAGGTCGGCGGTGCGCGGCGGATAGGGCACTTCGTTCATCAGCGGCGCGATCGCGTCGGCCGGCTTGGCGAAGAAGAACGGCGGATCGCGCTCGTCGCCGCCCATCTCGGCGCGGTGGGCGGCGTAGTTGCGGCCCACGCACAGGATGCGGCGAACGGGGAAGACCGCCTCGGATCCTTCCACCGGAACCGAAGGCTGGACGGGCGGGGGAAAGGCGTAGGTCGTCATGGCCGCCTGCTTAGACCCAAAACCGCGTGACCGGAACCCCGCTGGAAAAGCGCGTCATTGGTCGGGAACCGGGTCGCCTAAACGTTCTTTCACTTGCCCAGCCTCCCGCCGTCTTGTCATGTCGGGTTGGGGACTGTTGGCGTTAACAAGACCGGGGGCCGCGAGTACCGATGCTGATCATCGAAAACCTGACGCACGTTTATGGCAACGGCGTGCGCGCCCTGGACGAGGTCAGCCTCACCATACCGCGAGGGATGTACGGCCTGCTCGGCCCCAACGGCGCCGGCAAGTCCACCCTGATGCGCACCATCGCCACCCTGCAGGCCCCCACCTCGGGCCACATCCGCTTCGGCGACATCGACGTCCTGAAGGACCCCGAGGCCCTGCGCCGCGTGCTCGGCTACCTGCCGCAGGACTTCGGCGTCTATCCGCGGGTCAGCGCCTACGACATGCTCGACCACATGGCCGTGCTGAAGGGCATCACCGGCCGCAAGGAGCGCAAGGACACCGTCGAGAGCCTGCTGGCCCAGGTGAACCTGTGGAACGTGCGGGGCAAGGCCATCGCCGGCTTCTCGGGCGGCATGCGCCAGCGCTTCGGCATCGCCCAGGCCCTGATCGGTGATCCGCGCCTGATCATCGTCGACGAGCCCACCGCCGGCCTCGACCCCGAAGAGCGCAACCGCTTCCTCAACCTGCTGGCCGAGATCGGCGAGAACGTGGTGGTGATCCTGTCGACCCACATCGTCGAGGACGTCTCCGACCTCTGCCCGGCCATGGCCATCATCTGCGACGGCCGCATCGTGCGCGAAGGCGCCCCGGCCGACCTGATCGCCCAGCTCGAAGGCCGCATCTGGAAGAAGACCATCGACAAGGCCGAGCTGGAGGACGCCAAGGCGGCCCACCAGGTGATCTCGACCCGCCTGCTCGGCGGCCGCACCATCATCCACGTCCTGGCCGACACCGATCCCGGCGCGGGCTTCGCGCCCGTCACCGGCGGTCTCGAGGACGTCTATTTCTCGACCCTCGCCACCACCCGCTGCGCGGCGTAGGGGGCAGGCGCCATGTTCGGCAAGATCGCGAGCTTCGAGCTCCGCTACCAGCTGCGTTCCCCGGTGTTCTGGGTGGTCGCCGTCCTGTTCTTCCTGCTGACCTTCGGATCGGTGACCATCGAGCAGATCTCGATCGGCGGCGGCGGCACGATCCACAAGAACGCCCCGTTCGCCGTCGCCCAGACCCACCTCATCCTGTCGATCTTCTACATGTTCGTGACGACGGCCTTCGTGGCCAACGTCATCGTGCGCGACGACGAGACCGGCTACGGCCCGATCCTGCGCACCACCCGCATCCGCAAGTTCGACTATCTGTACGGCCGCTTCACCGGGGCCTTCCTGGCCGCCGCGATCTCGTTCCTGGCCGTGCCGATCGCCATGCTGATCGGCTCGTTCATGCCGTGGATCGATCCGGAGAAGCTGGGTCCGAACCTGCTGAACGCCTATGTCTACGCCTACTTCGTGCTGGCCCTGCCGACGCTGCTGCTGACCTCGGCGCTGTTCTTCGCCCTGGCCACCGTCACCCGCTCGATGATGTGGACCTATGTCGGCGTGATCGGCTTCCTGGTGCTGTGGGTGGTGGCCGGCATCGCGCTGGACAAGCCCGAGTTCGAGCAGGCCGCGGCCCTGTGGGAGCCGATGGGCACCGGCGCCTTCAGCCTGGCGACCAAGTACTGGACCGCCAACGAGCGCAACACCCTGACCCCCGCCCTGACCGGCGCCCTGCTGTTCAACCGGGCCTTCGTGATCGTGCTGGCCGGCGGGCTGCTGGCCGGCGCCTACGGCCTCTTCCGCTTCCAGTCGGCCGAGCTGGCCGGCCGCAAGGGCGAGAAGTCCAAGGCCAAGCCCGGTCTGCCGCCGCCCGTCGAGATCGCTCCGCCGGCCCCCAAGCCCCTGGCCAAGCCGCGCCACGACCGCGCCACGGCCTGGATCCAGTTCGTCGCCCGCACCCGCCTCGACATGGGCCAGGTATTCAAGAGCCCGGCCTTCTTCGTGCTGCTGGCGCTGGGCCTGTTCAACGCCGCCGGCTCGCTATGGTTCGCCACCGACGCGGACGGCTACGGCGGCCAGATCTATCCGGTGACCCGCGCCCTGCTGCGACCGCTGCTCGGCTCGTTCAGCCTTATCCCGATGATCATCGCCATCTACTATGCCGGCGAGCTGGTCTGGCGCGAACGCGAGCGCCGCACGCACGAGATCATCGACTCCACCCCCGTCGGCGACTGGGCCTTCACCGCCCCGAAGATCGCCGCCATCGCCCTGGTGCTGCTGTCGACCCTGCTGGTCAGCGTGGTCGCCGGCGTCGTCAGCCAGATCGGCCACGGCTACTTCCGGCTGGAGCTCGACAAGTACCTGCTCTGGTATGTCCTGCCCCAGGCCGTCGACTGGGTCCTGCTGGCGGCGCTGGCCGTGTTCCTGCAGGTGCTGAGCCCGCACAAGTTCATCGGCTGGGGCCTGATGGTGGTCTATGTCGTCACCCAGGTGACGTTCTCGAACCTCGGCTTCCAGCACAATCTCTACAACTACGGCGGCTCGCCGGGGACGCCGTTCTCGGACATGAACCGCCTGGGCGCCTTCTGGATCGGGGCCTGGTGGTTCCGCGCCTACTGGAGCGCCTTCGCCGTGCTGCTGGCGGTGCTGTGCTACGCCCTGTGGCGTCGCGGGACCGAAACCCGGCTGCTGCCGCGCCTCAAGCGCCTGCCCCGTCGCCTGCGCGGCGCCAACGGCGTGGTGTTCGGCGTGGTCTTCCTGGCCTTCGCGGGCCTGGGAAGCTTCATCTTCGTCAACACCAACGTCTGGAACGAATACCGCACCAACCTCGACGACGAGCGCTGGACGGCCGACATGGAAAAGGCGCTGCTGCGCTACGAGAACACGCCCCAGCCCAAGATCACCGGCATGAAGCTGGACGTCGACCTCTATCCGGGCGAGCCCCGGGCGGTGACCCGCGGCGCCTATGTCATCCAGAACAAGACCGGCGCGCCGATCAAGGAGATCCACGTCCGCTTCGACCGCGACCTGGCCGTGCGGGCCCTGTCGATCGAGGGCGCGCGGCCCAAGCAGACCTTCGAGCGCTTCAACTACCGGATCTTCGCCTTCGACACCCCGCTGGCGCCGGGCGAGACCCGCCGGATGAGCTTCATCACCGAGCGCAGCCAGAAGGGTTTCAAGAACAGCGACAACGAAAGCCGCGTCGTCGCCAACGGCACGTTCCTCAACAACATGGAGATCGCGCCGATCCTGGGCATGAGCCGCGACGGCCTGCTGCAGGACCGCGCCAAGCGCCGCAAGTACGGCCTGCCGCCCGAGCTGCGGATGGCCAAGCTGGGCGACGTGGCCAGCCTCCAGTTCAACGGCCTGCGCAAGGACGCCGACTTCGTCACCTCCGACATCACCGTCACCACCGACGCCGACCAGACGCCGATCGCGCCGGGCAGCAAGGCTTCGGAACGGGTGTGGAAGTCGGGGAACCTGGAGCGCCGCACGGTGCGCTTCGTCGCCGACGCGCCGATCCTGCCGTTCCTGTCGATCCAGTCGGCCCGCTACGCCGTCTCGCGCGAGACCTACAAGGGCATCGACCTGGCGGTCTATTACGACCCGCAGCACGCCTGGAACATCGACCGCATGCGCGGGGCGATGAAGGCCTCGCTCGACTACTATCAGGAAGAGTTCAGCCCCTATCAGTTCAAGCAGCTGCGCTTCCAGGAGTTCCCCGCCTACGCCGACTTCGCCCAGGCCTTCGCCGGCACCATCCCGTGGTCGGAGAGCATGTTCTTCATCGCCGACTACCGCGATCCGGAGAAGATCGACATGGTCACCTATGTCGGCGCGCACGAGATCGGCCACCAGTGGTGGGCCCACCAGGTGCTGGGCGCCGACCAGCAGGGCTCGACCATGCTGTCGGAGACCTTCGCCCAGTACTCGGCCCTGATGGTCATGAAGCGGATGTACGGCGAGGCCCAGATCCGCAAGTTCCTGAAGTTCGAGCTCAACAGCTACCTGCGCGCGCGCGGCGGCGACGTGCTTGAGGAGCAGCCCCTGGCCCGGGTCGAGAACCAGGGCTACATCCACTACCGCAAGGGCTCGCTGGTCATGTACCGGCTGCAGCACGAGGTGGGCGAGGAAACGGTCAACCGGGCGCTGCGCAAGCTGATCGCCGAGCACGGCTTCAAGGGCGCGCCCTACCCGACCACGCTCGACTTCCTGCGCATCCTCCGCGCCGAGGTCGCCCCCGACAAGCAGGCCCTGGTCACCGACCTCTTCGAGAAGATCACGCTCTATGACCTGAAGACCAAGAGCGCGACCGTGAAGAAGCGGGCTGACGGCCGGTACGACGTCAAGCTCGTGGTCGAGGCCAAGAAGATGTACGCCGACGGCCGCGGCAAGGAGACGGACGCGGCCCTGAACGAGGTGCTGGACGTGGGCCTGTTCACGGCCGAGCCGGGCAAGAAGGACTTCGCCCAGAAGGACGTCGTGGCCATGGAGCGCCGGCCCATCCGCAGCGGAACCCAGACCCTGACCTTCGTGACCAAGGTCGCCCCCCGCTTCGCCGGCGTCGACCCGTACAACTTCGTCATCGACCGCAACGGCGACGACAACGTCGTGAAGGCGGCGGACTGAGGAACCAACTCCTCCCCCGCTTGCAGGGGAGGGGGACCACGAAGTGGTGGAGGGGGCGGCGGCGCGTACAGTGCTCTGTCACTCGCCCCCTCCGTCACGTCGCCGATGGCGCCGCGCCACCTCCCCCGCTGACGCGAGGGAGGAGTTAGCCGCCGCAAAAGAAAAACCCCCGGCCTTCCGACCGGGGGTTTTCCGCATCCGAGCTCCAGCGAGCCCTACTTCATGCCGTTCTACTTCATGCCGTTCTTCAGGCCCTCGGCCATGTTCAGGTGCTCCTGAATCTTCGGCGCGGTCTCGGCGGCGAAGGTCTTGATGGCGGCGTTGTCGCCGTCCTGGGCGTAGCGCTGGAACAGGTTCAGCGCGGCCTGGTGGGCGTCGACCTGGTCGTCGGCGTATTCCTTGTCGAAGTCCTTGGCGTCGGCCTTGTTCAGGTCGTCCAGCTTGCCTTGCAGGTCGTCGGGCAGGGCGGCCGGCAGGGTGAAGGTCGCGCCCGAGGCGGCGATGGCGGCCTTCAGGCCCTGGCTGGTGGCGGTATGGGCGTCGATCATGGCCTGGGCGAACTTCTTCACGTCGGCGTTGGTCGAGCGCTTCAGCGCGATCTTGGCCGACTCGATCTCGAACGCATCCCCCGCGGCGGCCTTGGCCGAGAAGTCCGGAGCCTTGGCCTCGTCGGCCGGGGTCGGAACGGTGGCGGCGGGGTTGGCGTCCGGGGTCGCGGCCTGCTCGGCCGGGGTGGCGGCGCCCTTGGTCTCGTCCTTCTGGCCGCAGGCGGCGAGGCTGAGAGCGGCGAAAGCGGCGCCGACGATGAGAATCTTGCGGGTCATGGCTGTCTTTCCCTGCGCGTTGTTCTGGTGGAAGAAGGTCGGCGTCGCGCGTCGCCGTGTGGCAGGAAGAAGGTTCACGGCCGCGTGATGGTTCCGTGATCGGGGAGAGGAACAAAATGACCCAAGGGCCGTTGGCGGGCGTCCGCGTCATCGAGATGGGCCAGCTGATCGCCGGTCCGTTCTGCGGCCAGGTGCTGGGCGACTTCGGCGCCGAGGTCATCAAGCTGGAAGACCCCAAGACCGGCGACCCGATGCGCCAGTGGGGACGCTCCAAGCCCAAGGGCCTGTCGCCCTGGTGGCCGGTCATCGGCCGCAACAAGAAGTCGGTCACCGTCGACCTGCGCACCGACGAGGGCCGCGCCATCGCCCGCGACCTGATCGCCACGGCCGACGTGGTGGTCGAAAACTTCCGCCCCGGCACGCTGGAGAAATGGGGCCTGGGCTATGACGACCTGGCCAAGGCCAACCCCGGCCTGGTCATGGCCCGCGTCTCGGGCTTCGGCCAGACCGGCCCCTACGCCAAGCGGGCCGGCTACGCCCTGGTCGGCGAGGCCATGGGCGGCCTGCGCCACATCACCGGCGAGCCCGACCGCAATCCGGCCCGGGCCGGCATCTCGATCGGCGACAGCCTGTCGGGCCTGAACGCCGCGCTCGGCGTGATGATGGCCCTGCACGCCCGCCACGCCACCGGCAAGGGCCAGGTGGTCGACGCGGCGATCTATGAAAGCGTGCTGACGGTGATGGAGAACCTGATCACCGAATACGACCTGACCGGCTACATCCGCGAGCGCTCGGGCGCCGTGCTGCCCGGCATCGCCCCGTCCAACGTCTATCCGACCAGGAGCGGCGAACTGGTGCTGATCGGCGCCAACCAGGACACCCTGTTCAAGCGCCTATGCGACCTGATGGGCCGGCCGGACCTGGCCGAGGATCCGCGCTATCGCGACCACGCCGCCCGGGGGGTCAACCAGGGCGAACTCGACGCCCGCATCGCCGCCTGGACCCTCGACCAGGACATCGACGACCTGCTGCCGAAGCTGGAAGCGGCGGGCCTGGCCACCGGCCGCATCTACCGCGCCCCCGAAATGCTGGCCGACCCGCAGTTCCAGGCCCGCGACTCGATCGTCAGCGTGCCCCACCCGGTGTTCGGCCAGGTGAAGATGCAGAACGCCTTCCCCCGCCTCACCGACACCCCCGGCGGCGTCCGCTGGCCCGGCCCGACGCTGGGCGAGCACACGCAGGCCGTGCTGACGCAGGTGGCGGGGATGAGCGCGGAGAAGGTGGCCGAGCTGAAGGCGCGAGGGGTGGTTTAGGAGAGATCCTCCCCCTAAAGGGGGAGGTGGCCCAAAGGGCCGGAGGGGGAAATGACCGCCAACGGCGACACTGCTGCTGCTTCACAGGACCCTTCCCCCTCAGTCGCTCCGCGACAGCTCCCCCCTAAGGGGGAGCATCTTCATCCGGATCACGGACAAGGATTCGGCCGCGCCGCGTGGATGGCGTTGACCGCCTTTTCCAGCTCCTCGGTCCATTCCACGTCGAAGGCGTCGATGTCGGTCTTCAGCTGCTCCATGCTGGTCGCGCCGATGATCGTGGCGGTGACGAACGGGCGGGCGTCGACGAACTTCAGGGCCAGCTGGGCCGGGTCCAGGCCGTGCTGGCGGGCCAGATCCACATAGGCCGTGAACGCCTCGATCGCACCGGGACCCTCGTAGCGCTGCATGCGGTTGTAGAGCGCCTTGCGCGAGCCCTCGGGCAGGTTTCCGCCCAGGTACTTGCCGGTCAGCTGGCCCTGGGCCAGGGGCGAATAGGCCAGGAGGCCCACCTGTTCGCGCATGGCGATCTCGGCCAGGCCGTATTCGAACACCCGGTTGGCCAGGTGGTAGGCGTTCTGGATCGAGGCGATGCGCGGCAGGCCCCGCTTTTCGCTCTCGGCCAGGAACTTCATCACGCCCCACGGGAACTCGTTGGAGACGCCGAGCGCCCGGATCGAGCCCTTCTTCACGTGGGCGTCCAGCGCTTCCAGGATGTCCCCGAAGCGCTCGTAGTCGTCGTCATAGTCCTTATAGGTCTGGCCGCCGAACACCCGAACGGCGCGGTCGGGCCAGTGCAGCTGGTAGAGGTCGAGATAGTCGGTCCGCAGGCGCTTGAGCGAGCCTTCCACCGCCTCGTCGATCTGGGCCTTGGTCTGGCGGGTGCTGGCGCCGTCGGCGCGCATCCACGGCAGGCCGCCGAAGGCCGAGCCGCGCCCGGCCACCTTGGAGGCCAGGACGATGTCCTTGCGCTTGCCGGTCTTGGCCAGCCAGCTGCCGATGTAGCGCTCGGTGCTGCCTTGCGTCTCGGCCGTCGGCGGGCTGGCGTACATCTCGGCCGTGTCCCAGAAGGTGACCCCGCGCCCCAGGGCGTAGTCCATCTGGGCGTGGGCCTCTTCCTCGCTGTTCTGCGAACCCCAGGTCATGGTGCCCAGGCAGCAGCGCGAGACCTGGATGCCGGTGCGGCCGAGTTCGACGTAGTCCATGAAGTCCCCTGCTTGGCTTTGCCCGCCTATTTAGGACGTCGCGACGCCAAGGCGAACCCAAACCTCGGGCGGCCAGACATACTTTGATACATTCGCGCGCCCATCGTCTTCCCGCTTGAAGCCTTGCGTAGAAGGCCATTCGATCCGATATTTCACACGTGTCCCCCCGGGGACGTTGGAATAAGGGTTTCTTTCGATGAACGACTTCAACCGCGACTATGCGCGCACGATCCCGGCGGATCGCGTCGACATGTCGGTTGACGCCGGGCTGCGCAGCTTCATGCTCGGCGTCTACAACAAGGTGGCGCTGGGCCTGCTGCTGTCGGCCGCCCTCGCCTGGACGACCAGCTCGTTCCCGCCCGTGCGCGACCTGCTGTTCCAGGTGAACGGCAACCGCGTGGGCTACACGCTGCTGGGCATGGTCATCGCCTTCGCCCCGCTGGGCATCCTGCTGTTCTCGAGCTTCGTCATGAAGTCGATCAACCCGCGCACCGCGGGCGTGATCTACTGGTCGATCGTGTCTCTGATCGGCGCGTCGCTCGGCACCGTGGTGCTGATGTACACCGGCGGCAGCGTGGCCTCGACCTTCCTGATCACGGCGACCGCCTTCGGCGCGCTCAGCCTGTTCGGCTACACCACCAAGAAGGACCTGACCGGCTTCGGCAGCTTCCTGATCATCGGTCTGGTGGGCCTGATCCTGGCCTCGATCGTGTCGATCTTCTTCCCGTCGGGCCCGCTGGTCTTCGCGATCAACGCCATCGGCGTGCTGATCTTCGCCGGCCTGATCGCCTACGACACGCAGAACCTGAAGATGACCTACTACCAGGTCGGCGGCGACGCGGCCGCCAAGTCGGTGGCCACCAACTACGGCGCGCTGAACCTGTACCTGGACTTCATCAACCTGTTCCGCTTCCTGCTGTTCTTCCTGGGCGACCGCCGCTAAGGCGCCTTCCAGGCACAAACGACGAAGCCCCGGCGGATCGCTCCGCCGGGGCTTTTTCGTGGGCGCTGGCCGTTCAGTCGACGACCTTGAACTTGCCCTTGTCGAACAGCCGCAGCACCTGGGCCAGGTCGTGGCCACGCTTGAGCACCATGCCGGCCTGGCCGCGCACCAGCCACTGGCCCTGCTTGCGGGCGAGCTCGGGCCACTTCTCGACGCGATAGAGCGGGGCCTCGGCGGCGTGGCGGAAGATCGAGAAGGCCGCGTGGTCGGCCGCGCCGCCCATGCCGTAGTCACGCCACTCGCCGGCCGCGACCATCCGGCCGTAGAGGCGCAGGAGCTGGTCGATCTCGCGCCGCTCGAAGAACACGACGCCGCCGACGGGAGGGGAAACGTCCAGGGCCATGGAGCGAATCCTAACCCCAAATCACCCCCTCAGGCGAGCCGTCGCGCATTTGCAACATCGTTCGACGAAGCGAAAAGCCAAGCTGGACCAGGCCACGAAATGACCTTGTTTCGGTCGTTCGCCCGCCCGCTTCCCCAGCGAAAAAGTCAGTGTCGGCTGATCGGATACCCCACGGTCCAGGATCCTGAACAGCCCCCCCAGCCCCCCTTGATCGCGGGCCGGTCGGCCGACAGACCAAATCAAGAGAACCCCTCTCTTAACTGCAGAGCCCGCGTGGAAACCCCTCCCACGCGGGCTTTTCGCATCTGGGCCCCGCCCCTTTCGGCGCGGCTTGCGGAACTGCAAAGATCGCCACAGAGGCGCCCCACCCCGTCGCGAAACGACCCTGATCGCGCCCTTCGCCGGCCGCGCGGGGCCTCGATAGTCTCATGGTCGGTCGATCGGAACGCCTCGCGGTCCGGGATCCTGAACAGCCCCTCCAGCCCACCGGCTCGCGGGCGGCCCGTTCGACCGGCGCGTATCTTCTATCCCCTCCCCTAAAGACCCCGCTTCGCCGATCATCCCCTAAGGCGAGGCGGGGTTTCTTTTGCCTGGAAGGCGGGTTGGGAAGGGTTCAGCGGCTCTTGCCGCCGGGGGGCAGCACGCCCAGCACCCGGCCGCCCTTGGCGCCCTGGACAATGATGGCGGTGGCCAGGTCGTCGTCCTTGGCCAGCGCGGGCAGGCGGTACATCTTCGGGCGGCCCGTCCAGGCGCCGATCTTGACGATCTCGCGCACCACGTTGCGGTGGACGATGGTCTGGCCGCGGTTGTCGCCGCGCTTGACGGCGATCTCCTGCTTGCGCGGATCAAAGCGCACCAGCCACACCTCGGCCCCGCCGCGCGGCGCGGCGCCCGAGCCGACGGCGACGCGGCCCGTCCCGACGAACTCCATGTCCGGGGCCGGCGGCAGGTGGGCGGTCTCAATCAGCTTCTCGACGGTCTCGGCCTTGGCGCCCGAGGCCTGCACCTTGCCGGCCACCACCACCTGGGGCGTGGGCACGTCACGCAGGGCGAAGGCCTTGGCGTAGGCGCGCTGGCGCTCGACGAAGGCCGGCTTGGCGAAGGTGTCCTTCCAGCCGAGATAGTCCCAGTAGTCGACCGAATAGGTCAGGGCCAGCACGTCGTCGCGCTCGGCCAGCTCGGCGGCCGCCTGGTTGGCCTTGCCGCAGGACGAACAGCCCTGGGCGGTGAACAGCTCGACCAGCACGGGCGACTTGGCCGCGGCCGGGGCGGCGACGAGGCTCGTCAGGGCGAGGGAAAGAAAAGAGATCAAGGCCGTACGCATGTGCGGCGCACTTAAGCCAAGAAACCGCTGCGTCGCCCCTCACGAGGCCGTGAAATGGCCGCTTCGGCGCCAGGAAATCCACACGACAACGATGTCGGCCGCCCGACGGACCGTTGGGCAAACGAAAACGGCCGGCCCCAGGGGGACCGGCCGTCTCGTATTCGAGGTCTGAAGACCGTCGCTGCTTAGTCGGCCTTGGCCAGGTTACGCAGCACGTAGTTCAGGACGCCGCCGTTCTTGAAGTATTCGAGTTCGGTCGGCGTATCGATGCGGCAGCGCACCGGGAAGCGGGCGATGCGGCCGTCGGTCGGGCGGTAGAGCTCGACGATCAGCTGCTTGCGCGGGGCCAGATCCGTCAGGCCACGGATCGAAACCAGCTCTTCGCCGGTCAGCTCCAGCTTCTGCCAGCCGTCCTGAATGAACTGCAGCGGCAGCACGCCCATGCCGACCAGGTTCGAGCGGTGGATGCGCTCGAAGCTCTCGGTGATCACCGCGCGGACGCCCAGGAGCTTGGTGCCCTTGGCGGCCCAGTCACGCGACGAGCCCGTGCCGTATTCCTTGCCGGCGAACACGACGGCCGGGCGGCCTTCGGCCTGGTACTTCATGGCCGCGTCGTAGATCGGCATCACTTCGCCCGAGGGGAAGTGCTTGGTCACGCCGCCTTCGATCTCCGGAGTGATCTTGTTGCGGATGCGGATGTTGGCGAAGGTGCCGCGCATCATGACTTCGTGGTTGCCGCGGCGGGCGCCGTAACCGTTGAAGTCGATCGGCTCGACGCCGTTGTTGATCAGGTACTGACCAGCGGGGCTGGAAGCCTTGATCGAACCGGCCGGGCTGATGTGGTCGGTGGTGATCGAGTCGCCGAACACGGCCAGGACGCGGGCTTCCACGATGTCGGTGACCGGAGCGGGGGTCATCGACATGTTCGGGAAGTACGGCGGGTTCTGGACGTAGGTGGAGTCACCTTCCCAGGCGTAGGTCTGGCCGCCGGTGACCTTGATGCCCTGCCAGTTCTTGTCGCCCTTGAAGACGTCGCCGTAGCGGCTGGCGAACATCTTCTCGTTGATCGACTTGCGCTGCAGGGCGGCGATGTCTTCGTTCGACGGCCAGATGTCGCGCAGGAAGACGTCGTTGCCCTTCTTGTCCTTGCCGATCGGCTGGGTGTTCAGGTCGATCTTCAGCGAGCCGGCCAGGGCGTAGGCCACCACCAGCGGCGGCGAGGCCAGGTAGTTGGCGCGGACGTCCGGGTTCACGCGGCCTTCGAAGTTACGGTTGCCCGACAGCACCGAGCAGGCGACCAGGTCGTTCTCGTTGATCGTCTTGCTGATGTTTTCCGGCAGCGGGCCCGAGTTGCCGATGCAGGTCGTGCAGCCGTAGCCGACCAGGTTGAAGCCCAGGGCGTCGAGGTGCTTGGTCAGGCCGGCCTTGGCCAGGTAGTCGGTGACGACCTGCGAGCCGGGGGCCAGCGAGGTCTTCACCCACGGCTTGGCCTTCAGGCCCTTGGCGACCGCGTTCTTGGCCAGCAGGCCGGCAGCGATCAGGACCGAGGGGTTGGAGGTGTTGGTGCACGAGGTGATGGCGGCGATCACCACGTCGCCGTGGCCGACGTCGAAGTCCTCGCCTTCCACCGGAGCGCGGAACTCGGGGCTTTCGGCCTTGCCGAACTCACCGACCAGCGACTCGGCGAACTTGCTCGAGGCGTCCGACAGCAGGACACGGTCCTGCGGGCGCTTCGGGCCGGCCAGCGACGGCAGCACCGTGCCCAGGTCCAGTTCCAGGCTGTCGGTGAAGGTCGGCTCGGCGACGCCGGGCTCCCACCACAGGCCCTGTTCCTTGGCGTAGGCTTCCACCAGGGCGACGCGCTCGGCGTCGCGGCCGGTGCCCTTCAGGAAGGCGACGGTGGCGGCCGAGATCGGGAAGAAGCCGCAGGTGGCGCCGTATTCCGGAGCCATGTTGGCGATGGTCGCCTGGTCTTCCAGGGTCAGGTTGGCCAGGGCGTCGCCGTAGAATTCGACGAACTTGCCGACCACGCCCTTCTTGCGCAGCATCTGGGTGACGGTGAGCACCAGGTCGGTGGCCGTCGCGCCTTCCGGCATGGCGCCGGTCAGCTTGAAGCCGATGACTTCCGGGATCAGCATCGGGATCGGCTGGCCGAGCATGGCGGCTTCAGCTTCGATGCCGCCGACGCCCCAGCCCAGGACCGACAGGCCGTTGACCATGGTGGTGTGGCTGTCGGTGCCGACGACGGTGTCGGGGTAGGCCACTTCGGCGCCGTCGACCATGGCGGTCCAGACGGTTTGCGCGAGGTACTCCAGGTTCACCTGGTGGCAGATGCCGGTGCCGGGGGGCACGACGCGGAAGTTGTTGAAGGCCGACGAGCCCCAGCGCAGGAAGCGGTAACGCTCGATGTTGCGCTCGTATTCGCGCTTCACGTTGGCGTCGTAGGCCTTGGCGTCGCCGAAGTTGTCGACCATCACCGAGTGGTCGATGACCAGGTCGACGGGGTTCAGCGGGTTGATCTTGGCCGGGTCGGCGCCCAGGGCGACCATGGCGTCGCGCATGGCGGCCAGGTCGACGACGGCCGGAACGCCGGTGAAGTCCTGCATCAGCACGCGGGCCGGGCGGAAGCTGATCTCGTGCTCGACCGAGCCCTTGTTTTCCAGCCAGTTGGCGACGGCCTTCAGGTCGGCTTCGTTGACCGAGACGCCGTCTTCGTAGCGCAGCAGGTTTTCCAGCAGCACCTTCATCGAGACGGGCAGCGAGCCCGTGCCGGCCAGACCGGCTTCCTCGGCGGCGCGAAGGCTGTAATAGACGTAGGTCTTACCGCCGACGACGAGTTCGCGGCGGGTTTTGAGGCTGTCTACAGACGCCATTTGGAAGGATCCCTTCTCTGTTCACGGCCGCCGGAAAACCACTCCCGGGATCGCGCGATCGAGGCGGACCCACAGCGTCCATCCTCGCGCCGCGTACGCCCCATCCAATGCGGAGGGTGACGGCCGAGCGCTTCTTAGCGCCGGTTACCCACAACGTCCATGCGCGCGGCATGGACTTCCAATGATGAGAGCCGTTCGCATAAAGGGTTTGAGCCTCTCGCGGGGCGAACGGGCCCTGTTTTCGGGGCTCGATCTGGACCTCGAAAACGGTGACGCCGTGGCTCTCACGGGCCGCAACGGGGCGGGGAAAACCAGCCTCCTGCGGGCCGTCGCCGGCCTGCTCCGACCCCAGGCGGGGACCATCGATTTCGAAGGCTCCGAAGGGCGGATACTGGAAGCCGAGGCGGCCCGCGCCGACCACCTGCACCTGGCCGGCCATCACGACGGCTTGAAGTCAGCTCGCACCGCCTGGGAGGAGCTGCTGTTCCAGGCCCGCTGGACCGGCGGAACCGAAGCCTCGGCCCGGGCCGCCGTTGAACGGCTGGAGCTGGGCCGCCTGCTGGACCTGGAGGTCCGCCGCCTGTCGGCCGGCCAGCGTCGCCGCGTCTCCCTGGCGCGGCTGCTGGCCAGTCCGCGCCGCCTGTGGCTGCTGGACGAGCCGATGGCCCCGCTGGACGCCGCTCACCGCAAGGCCTTCGGCTCGATCATGGCCGAACATCTGGCCAAGGGCGGCATGGTCCTGGCCGCCGTGCACGACCCCCTGCCCGTCCCCGCCCGCCTGGTGGAGATCGGCGCATGAGGGGGTTTAGCGTCCTCTTCCGGCGCGAGTTCGCCCTGGCCTGGGGCCGGGGCGGCGGACCGCTGCTGGCCCTGGCCTTCTACGCCTGCGTCGTCACCCTGCTGCCGCTGGCCGCCGGCCGCGCGCCCGAACGGCTGGAGAGCCTGGCCCCCGGCATCGCCTGGCTGGCCCTGGCCCTGGCCGCCCTGCTGTCGCTGGAGCGCCTGTTCGAGCGCGACTTCGAGGACGGCGCGCTGGACCTGCTGGCCCTGGGTCCCGCCCCGCTCGAGGCGGTCGCCGCCGCCAAATGCCTGGCCCACTGGCTGGCGGCGGGCGCGCCGCTGGCCCTGGCCGCGCCGGTGGCGGCGGTGGCGCTGGGCGCTTCGCCGGCGATCATGCCCCTGCTGTTCGTCTGCGCCCTGGCGGGGGGCCTCGCCTTCTCGTTCCTCGGCGGCCTGGGGGCGGCCCTGTCGCTGGGCAGCAAGCGCGGCGGCCTGCTGGTGGCGGTCATCGTCCTGCCGCTCTACGCCCCGCCGGTGATCTTCGGCGCTGGCGCGCTGGACGCCCTGACCGGGGGTCTGCCGTGGACCGGCGGCCTGCTCTTCCTTCTGGCCTACAGCGCAGCCGCCATCGCGCTCAGCCCGTTGGCCATGGCCGCGGCCTGCCGCAACGCCCTCGACTGACGCCGAAAGACCGCCCTCGAGCGGGGATTTTTGCGGCGCCGCACAATGACGCGGCGACGGCGGATTGATTTTTGGACGAAATCGTCCATTTATCCCCCGTCGCGTCCGACAGGCGAACAGTGATCCGTCGGACGCCTACCTCCTTTCAGGATTTGGCCATGGCCGAGACGAAGAAAAAGAAGCTGGTTCCGCTGCTGGTGGCCGGGGTCGCCGGCGTGGCCATCCTGGCGGGCGGCGTGCTCTGGTACATCGACAAGCAGCGCTTCGAGAGCACCGACAACGCCTTCGTGCAGGCCGACACCGTCTCGGTCAGCCCTCAGGTCACCGGCTATGTCGCCGAGGTTCTGGTCGCCGACAACCAGCGGGTCGAGGCCGGCCAGGTGCTGGCCAAGATCGATCCGTCGACCTTCCAGGCCAAGCTCGACCAGGCGATCGCCAACGCCGCGGCCCTCGACGCCGCCATCAAGGGCGTCGACGACAAGGCCATCCTCGAGCAGGCCCTGATCCAGCAGCGCCAGGCGGGCGTGACCAGCGCCCAGGCCGACGCCGGCCGGGCCCGCGCCGACCTCGCCCGCTACGACTCCCTGGCCAAGCAGGGCTGGGTCTCGCAGCAGAAGGTCCAGACCGAGGCCGCCGGCGCCAAGCAATCCGACGCCACCGTCGCCAGCGCCCAGGCGGCGCTGGAGGCCGAGCGCCGCACCGCCTCGGCCCTCGGCTCGGCCCGCGCCCAGACCGTGGCCCAGGCCGCCGCCGCCCACGCCGCCGTCGACCAGGCCCGCATCGACCTGGAACGCACCGTGATCCGCGCCCCCGCCGCCGGCGTCGTCGGCGCCCGCACCGTGCGCCCCGGCCAGCTGGTGCAGCCGGGCGTCGCCCTGATGTCGGTCGTGCCGGTGGGCCAGAGCTTCGTGGTCGCCAACTTCAAGGAAACCCAGGTCGCCCGCCTGCGCGTCGGCCAGCCGGTCGAGATCAAGGCCGACGCCTTCGGCAAACAGAAGATCGTCGGCAAGGTCGACAGCTTCGCCCCGGCCACCGGCCAAGAGTTCGCCCTGATCCCGGTCGAGAACGCGGTGGGCAACTTCACCAAGATCACCCAGCGCCTGCCAGTGAAGATCGCCGTCGACCGCACCGGGGCTGGCGCGGCCCTGCGTCCCGGCCTGTCGGTCGAGGTCAAGGTCGACGTCCGCGACCGCTCGGGCGCCTCGTTCGCCGAGGCCGGCCAGGCCGCCGCGCAGGTGGCGCGCGCCTCGACCGCGACCCAGGCCCGCTAAGGCCGCGCCGTCGTGACCGACGCCGCCCTGCCCGCCTCCGCCAAGCCCGCCCCGGCCAAGACCGGGAGCGAGGTCGACTGGACCAAGCTGTTCCTCGGCTTCGGGGCGATGGTCATCGGCCAGTTCATGGCCATCCTCGACATCCAGATCGTCGCGGCCTCGCTGCCGCAGATCCAGGCGGGCGTCGGGGCCAGCGCCGACCAGGTCAGCTGGATCCAGACCGCCTATCTGATCCCCGAGGTCGTGATGATCCCGCTGTCGGGATACCTGTCGCGCCTGTGGGGCACCCAGCGCCTCTACATGGCCTCGTGCCTGGGCTTCATCCTGATGAGTGTGGCCACGGGCCTCAGCTCCTCGATCGACATGATGATCCTGACGCGGGCGCTGCAGGGCTTCATCGGCGGGGCGATGATCCCGACGGTGTTCGCCGTGGCCTTCACCGCCTTCCCGCCCGAGCGCCGGATCACCGCCAGCGTCATCATGGGCCTGATCGTCACCCTGGCCCCCACCGTCGGCCCCACCCTGGGCGGTCACCTGACCGAGTGGCTGTCCTGGCGCTGGCTGTTCTTCATCAACGTGCCGCCCGGCATCCTGGTGCTGTTCGCGGTCGCCAAGTGGGGCGACTTCGACAAGGGCGATCCCAGCCTGGCCAAGGGCTTCGACTGGTCGGGCCTGGCCTTCATGGCCGTCTTCCTGATGAGCATGCAGTACGTGCTGGAGGAAGGCGCCAAGGAGAACTGGTTCGAGGACGACTTGATCCTGGGCCTGACCGTCGTGACCGTGGTCACCGGCGTGGTCTTCATCTGGCGGCAGCTGACCTACAAGAACCCGATCGTCGAGCTGAAGGCCTTCGCCAACCGCAACTTCAGCATCGGCGTGATGATGACCGCGATCTCGGGCGCCAGCCTGTTCGGCGGCACCTTCCTGCTGCCGCAGTTCCTCAGCCGCGTGCGGGGCTACTCGGCCTCGGAAGTGGGTACCACCATGGTGGTCTCGGGCCTGTCGATGTTCGCCACCGGCCCGATCGCCGGCCGCATCGTCCGCAAGGTCGACCCGCGCATCCCGATGTGCGTCGGCTTCCTGCTGGCCGGCTGGGGCATGTACATGGCCCACGGCGTGACCAAAAACTGGGGTTTCTGGGAATTCGCCTGGGTGCAGGCTTGCCGCGGCGTGGGCGTCATGATCGCCATGATCGCGACCCAGCAGATCACGATGAGCACCCTGCCCCAGCACATGGTCAAGAACGCCTCGGGCCTCGTGAACCTCTCGCGCAACACCGGCGGCGCCATCGGCCTGGCGTTGCTGGCCACCAGCATCACCCAGCAGACCGCCCTCTACTTCAGCGACATGTCGTCGAAGGTGATGAACGGCGGCGAGGCCGGAACGATGATGGCGGGCCTGGCCGCGCGCATGCAGCAGCTGGGGGTCAGCGACCCCGACGGCGCGGCCCGCAAGGCGATCGGCAACATGATGAACCAGCAGGCCACGGTGCTGGCCTTCGGCGACAGCTTCACGCTGCTGGCCTACGGCTGCTTCGCCGCCGCCCTGGTCAGCCTGCTGGCCGCCCCGCCCAAGGTCATCCCCCCGCCGCCGTCGGACGCCCACTGATGCCCAGGATCGCCGGACAGATCGACGTCGCCAAGACCGAGGCCATCCTCGACGCCGCCGTCGAGGTGATCGGCCAGCGGGGCCTTTCGGCCCCGATGGAGGAGATCGCCCGCCGCGCCGGGGTCTCCAAGCAGACGGTGTACAACCACTATGGCTCCAAGGCCGAGCTGGTGAAGGCGCTGATGGCTCGCCGCGTGGCCCGCATCACCGCTCCGCTGCGCGAGCCCGGCGCCGTCGACAATCCGCGTGAGGCGCTGGAGGCCATCGCCCGCTCGATGCTGGAGACGGTGATCACCACCAACGGCTATTCGGTGCTGCGGGTGATCATCCAGGGCGCCGGCGAGATGCCCGACGTGGCCAGCGAGGTGTTCGAAGCCGGCCCTCGCCAGGCCCGCCGGCAGCTGGCCGCCTTCCTGGAGACCGAGACGAAGCTGGGCCGCCTGGCCGTCGACGACGCCGATCAGGCGGCCGAGTTCTTCGCCGGCATGGTCATGGGCCACAGCCAGCTGCGCGCCCTGCTGCGCCTGCCCTCCGACCGCACCGCCGCCGAGTTCCACGCCCAGGCCGCCGCCGCCGCCGACCGCTTCATGCGGGCCTACGCGCCTTAGGTTCGCATCGACGCAGGGATGTCCTGCTGGCCGTGAAACACACGCCAGATTTCGACCCGGTCGGGCTCCTCGACGTAGAACACCAGGTACGGATATCGTTTGAGCGGCCATGTCCGGAGACCTGGCCATTTCAGCTCGTGCGCATAGCGCGGCGACCCCGCCGCCGGCTGCTCGGCAATGATGCGATAGGCGTCATGCAGGGCGTCGACGAACGCGATGGCGACGGACGGCCCCGCCTGACCCAAATACCACTCGAACGCCGCATTGATATCGGCCCTGGCCCTGTTGCTGGCGACGACCGGCTTGGCGGTCACTGGCCGTTTCTGGCCCTTGCGCGCAGCTCGTCGAAATAGGCGTCGTCCATGGGCGCACCGAAGCCGGATTCCCCGCCTTCGCGCAATTTGGCCCTGAGGGTCTCCCGATCCCGCTCCCGCTGGATCAGGTCGCGCACGTAGTCCGCCTCGCCCTCGTAGCCTTGGGCGACGGCCTGCTCCTCGACGAAAGCCTGGAGCGCTTCGGGCAGAGCGATGTTGAGCGTGCTCATGCGCCCACGCTAACACCGGCGACGCCCACGAAAAAGCCCGGCGGATCGCTCCGCCGGGCCTCGTTCGTTCAGCCGTAAGCCGAAGGGGATCAGCCCTCGGCTTCGTCGGGCATGCCCATCATGTGGAAGCCGGCGTCGACGTGGACGACTTCGCCCGTGGTCGAGCGGCCCAGGTCCGAGACCAGCCACAGGGCGGCGCCGGCGACGCCTTCCATCGAGGTGTCTTCCTTCATGGCGCTGAAGGCGCGGCCCTGGGCGATCATGCCGCGGCCGCCGGCGATGCCGGCGAGCGCCAGGGTGCGCATGGCGCCGGCCGAGATGGCGTTGCAGCGGATGCCCTTGGGGCCGAGGTCGCGGGCGATGTAGCGGGTCGCCGCTTCCAGGGCGGCCTTGGCCACGCCCATGGTGTTGTAGTTCGGGATGGTCCGCTCCGACCCCAGATAGGTCATGGTGATCAGCGAGCCGCCGTTCGGCATGATCTTGGCGGCGCGCTTGGCGACGTCCACGAAGCTGAAGGCCGAGATGTTCATGGCCGTGAGGAAGCCCTCACGGGTGGTGTTGTCGACGAACGAGCCCTTCAGCTCGTCCTTGTTGGCGAAGGCCACCGAGTGGACCACGAAGTCGAGCGTGCCGAACTTCTCCTCGACGGCGGCGAAGGCCGCGTCCATCGAGGCGTCGTCGGTGACGTCGGCCGGGATCAGGGTGGTCACGCCGATGCTTTCGGCCAGCGGGCGCACGCGGCGCTCCAGCGCTTCGCCCTGGTAGGTGAAGGCCATCTCGGCGCCCTGGGCGGCCAGCTGGCTGGCGATGCCCCAGGCGATCGAGTTGTGGTTGGCCACGCCCATGACCAGGCCCTTCTTGCCCGCCATCAGCTCGCCCTTGGGGAATGCGTAGTCGTCGGCCATCGGTCGGCTCCTTGGATCTTGGATCGCTGGTTAGCAGGCGGGCTTCCGCTTCGGAACCCGCCTGCCCCGGCGTGTCTGGAAAAGGCTCAGTCGGCCTGGCCGAAGATCAGCGTGCCGTTGGTGCCGCCAAAGCCGAAGCTGTTGGACATCACCGTGTCGAGCGGCTTGTCGGCGCGCTCGCGCAGGATCGGCAGGTCGGCGAACTCGGGATCGAGATTCTCGATGTGGGCGCTCTCGGCCGCGAAGCCGTTCTTGAGCATCAGGATCGAGTAGATCGCTTCCTGCGCGCCGGCCGCGCCCAGGCTGTGGCCCGTCAGCGACTTGGTCGACGAGATCAGCGGCGCCTTGTCGCCGAACACCTCGCGCACCGCGCCCATCTCCTTGCTGTCGCCGACCGGCGTCGAGGTGCCGTGCGGGTTCAGGTAGTCGATGGTGCGGCCGCCGGCCTGGGCCATGGCCAGCTTCATGCAGCGGGCCGCGCCCTCGCCCGACGGCGCGACCATGTCGTAGCCGTCGGAGTTGGCGGCGTAGCCGATCAGCTCGCCATAGATCTTTGCCCCGCGCGCCTTGGCGTGCTCGTACTCCTCGAGCACCACGATCCCGGCGCCGCCGGCGATCACGAAGCCGTCGCGGTCCTTGTCGTAGGCGCGGCTGGCCACGGCCGGGCGGTCGTTGAAGTTGGTGCTCATGGCGCCCATTGCGTCGAACAGGTTCGACAGGGTCCAGTCCAGCTCCTCGCAGCCGCCGGCGAAGACGATGTCCTGCTTGCCCAGCTGGATCTGCTCGGCGCCCGCGCCGATGCAGTGGGCGCTGGTCGCGCAGGCCGAGCTGATCGAGTAGTTGATCCCGCGGATCTTGAACCAGGTCGACAGCACCGCCGACGGACCCGAGCTCATGGCCTTGGGCACCGCGAACGGACCGATCCGCTTGGGACCCTTTTCCTTCGTCGTGGCCGCGGCCTCGACGATGACGCGGGTGGACGGACCGCCCGAACCGACGATCAGGCCCGTGCGCTCGTTGGAGATGTCGCTCTCCTCGAGGCCGGAATCCGCGATCGCCTGTTCCATGGCGATGTGGGCGTAGGCCGTGCCGGGCGCCAGGAAGCGGGCGGCGCGGCGATCGACCAGGCCTTCCCACTCGATCTGGGGCGCGGCGTGCACCTGGCAGCGGAAGCCAAGTTCCGCGTACTCCGGCGCGGCGACCACGCCCGACTTGGCCTCGCGCAGCGAAGCCAGCACCTCGTTGGCGTTGTTGCCGATGGACGAGACGACGCCCAGTCCCGTGACGACGACGCGACGCATATCAGTACCTCTTTCTCCCCGATCGCCGGAGCCGGCTCCTTGAACAGAACGGCCGGCCTGTCGGTTGGATCAACCCGCCATCTGTTCGGCCGTGAACAGGCCGACCTTGAGGTCCTTGGTTTCGTAGATCACCTTGCCGTCGGCTTCCATGACGCCGTCGCCGATGCCCATGACCAGCTTGCGCATGATCACGCGCTTGAGGTCGATCTTGTAGACGACCTTCTTCACGTCGGGGGTGACCTGGCCGGTGAACTTCACCTCGCCGACGCCCAGGGCGCGACCGCGCCCCGGCGCGCCCGACCAGCCCAGGAAGAAGCCGACCAGCTGCCACATGGCGTCCAGGCCCAGGCAACCGGGCATGACGGGGTCGCCGATGAAGTGGCAGCCGAAGAACCAGAGGTCCGGGTTGATGTCGAATTCGGCTTCGACATAGCCCTTGCCGTACTTGCCGCCCTCGGATTCGATCCGGACGATGCGATCGAACATCAGCATCGGCGGCACGGGCAGCTGGGCGTTGCCGGGGCCGAACATTTCGCCCCGGCCGCAGGCCAGGAGCTCTTCGAAGGTGTAGGCGCTCTTTTGCATGCGAACGCCCCTAGCACGGCGCCGGGGCGGGCCTCAATGTTACATTCGGCGACAATTGGTGAGAGACCCGCACAAACGGGTCGAAATCAGCGCCCTTCCGGACACTGCAGGGCCTCTTTCGCCCCCCAGATCTCGCCTTCCGGGGCCCAGCCCGAGGCGCCGTCGGCCTTCAGGCGGCACCAGCCCTTTTCGCACTTGTCGAGATTGGCGATCGCGCGGCCGGCCAGATAGGCGCTGATCCGCGACTCCGGTTTGGGCGAGGCGCGCAGGGGCAGGGGGCTGTCCTGCACGCGCATGGCCGTGCGCCGGCCGTCGGTGGTGCGCTTGTGCACCCAGGCAAGGCCGCCTTCCGGATCGCAGATCCTGCGCCATTCACGGGTTTCGGCCACCACCTGCACCGGCAGGCCCTTGGCCTTGTAGATCCACAGCAGGCGATGCTGCTCGTCCGGGCCCTGGCGCGCATTGACCTCGCCGTACTTCAGCACGACGTAGCGTGGCACCGGCAGGCCCGACGGGGTCGTGGCCGGGGTCTGGGCGAGGGCGGGGCCCGCCAGCAGCAAGGTCGCCGCCACGAGACCGTCCAGCGCCAATCCGCCCAGCGAACGATGTTTGCATTTCACCGGCATGTTGCTTGGCCGCTTCCGGCCCCTTTGCTACAGATTTCGAACGCCCGTCAGGGAAAGGCTTTTCGGACCGCCCATGCCTGCCCGCAAGCTCAAAGTCGTCGTCACGCGCAAGCTGCCCGATCCGGTGGAGACGCGCATGTGCGAACTGTTCGACACCGAACTGAACCTGTCAGACAAGCCGATGACCGCCGACGAGCTGGTCGACGCCATGGGACGGGCCGACGTGCTGGTGCCGACGATCACCGACCGCATCGACAGTCGCCTTCTGTCGCGATCCGGCGAACGGCTCAAGCTGATCGCCAATTTTGGGGCCGGGGTCGACAATATCGACGTCGCCACCGCCAATGCGCGGGGGATCATCGTCACCAACACGCCCGGCGTGCTGACCGAGGACACCGCCGACCTGACCATGACCCTGATCATGGCCGCCGCCCGCCGCGTCGTCGAAGGCGCCGAGGTGGTCAAGGCCGGCGAATTCCAGGGCTGGTCGCCGACCTGGATGCTGGGCCGCCGCTTGTGGGGCAAGCGGCTGGGCGTCGTCGGCATGGGCCGCATCGGCCAGGCCGTGGCCCGCCGCGCCAAGGCCTTCGGCATGCAGGTGCACTATCACAACCGCAAGCCCGTCAGCCCGCGCATCGCCGAGGAGCTGGGCTGCACCTACTGGGAAAGCCTCGACCAGATGCTGGCCCGGATGGACATCATCTCGATCAACTGCCCGCACACCCCGGCCACCTACCACCTGCTGTCGGCCCGCAGGCTCAAGCTGCTGCGGCCGCACGCCATCGTCGTCAACACCGCCCGCGGCGAGGTCATCGACGAGGGGGCCCTGGCCAACATGCTGGCCCGGGGCGAGCTGGCGGGCGCGGGCCTGGACGTCTACGAGCACGAGCCGGCCATCAATCCCAAGCTGCTGAAGCTGCCCAACGTCGTGCTGCTGCCGCACATGGGCTCGGCCACGGTCGAGGGCCGCATCGACATGGGCGAGAAGGTCATCGTCAACGTGAAGACCTTCATGGACGGCCACCGGCCGCCCGACCGCGTGATCCCCGCCATGCTGTGATCGCCGTCCGGACGATCGCATCTTCCAATTGCAAAGCTTGCGGAAACTCGCGACTGTAAGGTCGCGGGGAAATTGAGCCCTCGCGCCTGTAGTCTTCAGTGCGACCGGGGGGCCGCCGCCTTGCTTACGCGCCGTTTCATGATCGCGGCCGCCTCGTCGGCGCCGCTGGCCATCGACCATGCCTTCGCCGCGGATGACAAGTCGGGCGAAGCGAAGAAGGCCGACGCCAAGAAGGTCGAGGCCAAGACCGACAAGGCCGTCGTCGTCCCGCCCAGCGTCGACGAACTGCTTCGGGGGGCCGAGGTGCTCGACACCGCCCTGTCGCCCGACGGCTCGCGCGTGGCCATCCTCGTGGAGCAGAAGAAGGGCGACAAGACCAACGCCCTGATCATCTTCTACGAGACCACCGGCAGCGACGAGTCGATCAAGCCGGTGCAGCTGGGCGAAATCGTCGTCGACCAGGTGGAGTGGGCCAACGAAGAGCGCCTGCTCATCTGGGTGCGGATGACCAAGGACGCCAAGGGCCACGCCCAGGGCCTCTATTTCTATGGCGAGTTCATCCCGATCCCCGTCCGCCGCATCCTGGCGATCGGCGCCGACGGCCGCGACCCCGTGGTGCTGTTCAACAACCAGAAAGGGGTGATGAAGCGGCAGTTCAATCTGGCCAACGTGGTCGACCGGATGAACACCGACCCCAAGCGCATCCTGATGCAGATCTGGGACACCGTCACCGAGTGCGAGACCCTCTACGTGGTCGACGTCTACACCGGCGAGGCGGTCCATCTCGAGCGCGGATCCCCCTCGACCGACGGCTGGTACACCCAGAACGGCGTGCCGGTGATCCGCTACGACTCCAACGCCCGCGGCACCGTGGTCAGCGTCATGGCCCGCGCGCCGGGCGAGAAGGACTGGAAGCTCTACAAGAAGGTTCGCCGCAACGAGCTGAAGAAGCTGTCGGACCTGGAGTTCGTGGCCCCGACGCCCGAACCGGGCGTGCTGCTGATGCTGTCGACCGACGAAGGGGCCGACATGCCCACCATCCGGCGCTTCGACACCAAGTCGATGACCATCGGCGACGTCGTCTCGCACGACGACAAGCGCCCGATCCAGGGCGTGTTCGTCGACGAAAGCTACAAGGCGCTCAGCATCTCGGTCAGCGACGACCGCAGCAACCACCGCTTCCTCGATCCGAAGCTGGCGGCCCACTACAAGGGGATCAACGCCTACTTCGGCGACGAGTGCAACGTCAGCCCCTTCGACGTCAGCGCCGACCACAAGCGGTTCATCTTCTTCGTCAGCGGCCCGCGCCATCCGGGCGCCTTCTGGCTTTACGACCTCGACAGGAAGGACCTGCGCCTGCTGGGCGACAAGCGCCCGTGGCTGACGCAGGAGCGGCTGGCGCCGATGAAGGCGCTGCCGATCAAGACCCGCGACGGCCAGACGATCACCGCCTACCTGACCACGCCGGTCACCGCCTCCGACAAGCCCCGGCCGATGGTGGTGCTGCCGCACGGCGGGCCCGAGGTGCGCGACACCTTGAGCTTCGACCTGTTCACCCAGGCGCTGGCCGCCCAGGGCTGGCTGGTGCTGCAGCCCAACTTCCGCGGCTCGGGCGGCTACGGCAAAGCCTTCGCCAACGCCGGCCGCAAGCGCTGGGGCGACCTGATGCAGGAGGACGTCGAGGACGCCGTGGCCCAGGTGATCGCCTCGGGCGCCGCCGATCCTGACCGCATCGCCATCTGCGGCATCAGCTACGGCGGCTATGCGGCCCTGATGGGCGCGGTCCGCCGCCCCGATCTCTACAAGGCCGTGGTCTCGATCGCCGGCGACGCCGACCTGGTCGAAAGCCTGGCCTTCTCGCGCTCGGAAGACGGCTCGGATTCCGACGCCTACGCCTACTGGTGCAAGACCATCGGCGATCCCAGGGCCGACAAGGCCATGCTGGTCGCCGCCTCGCCCTCGGAACGCGCCGCCGAGATCAAGGCCCCGGTACTGCTGATCCACGGCACCGAAGACACCATCGTCGCGCCCAAGCAGTCGAAGATCATGGCCAAGGCCCTGAAGGCCGCCGGCAAGCCCTGCGAGCACATCGAGATGAAGGGCGTCGGCCACCGCGACTGGTCGGACGACAACTGGAAGATGGTGCTGACCAAGTCGATCGAGCACATCCGCAAGGGAGTGGCGTAAGGGGCGCGCCGCCCAAATCATTCGTCATCCCGGGCGAAGGCGCGCAAGCGCCGCAGACCCGGGACCCAGGGGCGATTGCATTGCGCCGGCCCCTGGGTCCCGGCTCTCCGCTTCGCTTCGGCCGGGATGACGAGATTGCGGACCCTCAGCCCCGCATGTCGCCCGTCTCCATGAACCGCTGGTGCCACGACAGCGCCTCGCCCGGCAGGGTCGGGGTCTGGCGGCCGTAGGCGCCCAGCTGGGCGCGCTGGAAATAGTCCTCCAGGGCCGGGCGGAAGTCGGGGTGGGCGCAGTTGTCGATTATCACCCGGGCCCGCTGCTTGGGCGACAGGCCGCGCAGGTCGGCCAGGCCCTGTTCGGTGACGATCACCTGGACGTCCTGGTTGATGTGGTCGACGTGGCTGACCTGCGGGACGATGGCCGAGATCTTGCCGCCCTTGGCCGTCGACGGGGTCATGAAGATCGACACATAGGCGTTGCGGGCGAAGTCGCCCGAGCCGCCGATGCCGTTCTGGATGCGCGAGCCCATCACGTGGGTCGAGTTCACCGCCCCGTAGATGTCGGCCTCGATCAGGCCGTTCATGGCGATGCAGCCCAGGCGGCGGATCAGTTCAGGGTGGTTGGAGATCTCCTGCGGGCGCAGGATCATCTTGTCGCGGAAGCTGGCCATCTCGGCATTGAGGCCGGCGGCGGCCTCGGGGCTCAGCGAGAAGGCGGTGGCCGAGGCCATGCGCAGCTTGCCGGCGGCCAAGAGGTCGAGCATGCCGTCCTGGATCACCTCGGTATAGGCGGTCATGTTCTCGAACGGCGCATTCACCAGGCCAGTCAGCACGGCGTTGGCGATGTTGCCCACGCCCGACTGCAGCGGCAGCAGGGACGGGGGCAGGCGGCCCATCTTCACCTCGTGGGCGAAGAACTCCAGCAGGTGGCCGGCGATCGCCAGGGCCGAGGCGTCCGGCGCGGCGAAGGGCAGGTTGCGGTCGGGCGCGTCGGTCTCGACCACCGCCGCCACCTTGCTGGGATCGACGCGGAAATAGGCCTCGCCGATGCGGTCGTCGGGCTTCACCAGCGGGATCGGCACGCGGTTCGGGGGCAGGGCGGTGCCGTAGTAGATGTCGTGCATCCCCTCCAGCGCCGGGTTCTGCCAGCGGTTGACCTCGAGAATGATCTTCGAGGCCCGGTCCAGCCAGGTCTTGTTGTTGCCCACCGACGAGGACGGGATCAGCGAGCCGTCGGCGCGGATGCCGGCGATCTCGACCACCGCGGTGTCCAGCGGGCCCAGGAACCCCTGCCAGGCCATCGGAGCGACCTGGGAAAGGTGCATGTCGAAATACTCCATCTCGCCGCGATTGATCTTCTCGCGGGCGATGGGGTCGGAATTGTAGGGCAGGCGAAACTCGACGCCGTCGGTCTTGGCCAGGGCGCCGTCCAGCTCCGGACCGGTCGAGGCGCCGGTCCACACCTTGACGCGGAACTGGTCGCCGGCGGCGTGGGCGGTCTCGATGCGCTCGGCCAGGGCCATCGGCACAGCCTTGGGATAGCCCGAGCCGGTGAAGCCGCTCATGCCGACGGTCGAGCCCGGCTCGATCAGGGCGGCGGCGTCCTGCGCGCTCATGACCTTGGCGGCCAGGTCGGGGTGGGCGATGCGAGAGGTGGTCATCGGTTTTCTCCCTTGGCCGACCGGCGGCGAGGGGGAGGTCCGCCGGGACCGGCGGCCGGCAACCTAGACCAAACGATCCACCGACTCGACCCCGTAAAGCCCCGTAGGCACAAGGTTTTCACCGAACGGCGCTATGCCCCGCAGGCCGGGCAACCCGGGTCCGCGCCGATGCGCACCGTGCGGGTCTCGGCCGCCAGGGCGTCGTAGATCAGCAGGCGCCCGTCGAGCGGCTTTCCGGCCCCGGCGATCACCTTCACCGCCTCCAGCGCCATCATCGAACCGATCACGCCCGCCAGCGCCCCGACCACGCCGACCAGGGCGCAGGTTTCGGCGTCCGGCGGAACCTCGGGCACCAGGCAGCGATAGCAGGGCTGGCCGTGGAACACGCCGACCTGGCCGGTCCAGCGACCCAGCGCCCCGCTGACCAGAACCTTGCCCTCGGCCAGGCACGCGTCGCTGACGGCGAAGCGGGTGGAGAAATCGTCGGTCCCGTCCAGCACGATGTCGTAGCCGCGCACGATCTCGCGGGCGTTGGATGCATCCAGCCAGACGGGGTGGGGGACCACGGTGACGTTGGGGTTCAGCGCCGCCAGATGCGTCGCGGCCGCCTCGACCTTGGGCCTGCCGACGTCGCCCTCGGCGTAGAGCACCTGCCGCTGCAGGTTCGACAGCGACACCTCGTCGGCGTCGGCGAGGCCGATCACGCCCACGCCGGCGGCCGCCAGATAGAGCGCGGCCGGCGCGCCCAGGCCGCCTGCGCCGACCAGCAACACCTTGGCCGCCTTGAGCTTCTGCTGACCCGGCCCGCCGATCTCGCGCAGCACCAGGTGGCGGGCGTAGCGCTCGACCTCGCGTTCGGAAAAGCTCATGGCGCTTGACCCTCCAGGCCGGCCTCGCCACATGCGAAGCCATGCAAAGCTCGAACTCGTTCCCCGACTGGCACGGCACCACCATTCTCGCGGTGCGCAAGAACGGCCAGACCGTGATCGCCGGCGACGGACAGGTCTCCATGGGCCCAACCGTCGTCAAGGGCAACGCCCGCAAGGTCCGCCGCCTGGCCGGGGGCGCCGTCGTCGCCGGCTTCGCCGGGGCCACGGCCGACGCCTTCACCCTGATCGAGCGGCTGGAAGCCAAGCTCGAGCAGTATCCCAACCAGTTGGCCCGGGCCTGCGTGGATCTGGCCAAGGACTGGCGCACCGACCGCTACCTGCGCCGGCTGGAAGCCATGCTGCTGGTGGCCGACAAGGACGCCATCTACACCGTCACCGGCGTCGGCGACGTGCTGGAGCCGGGCGAAAGCCCCGGCGGCGGCGCGGTGGCCGCCATCGGCTCGGGCGGCAACTACGCCCTGGCGGCGGCCAAGGCCCTGATCGACCAGGACCTGACCGCCGAAGAGATCGCCCGCCGCGCCATGGCCATCGCCGCCGAGATCTGCGTCTACACCAACGGCAACCTGACGGTCGAAGGGCTGTAGGCCTCTTCAAGTCGTCATCCCGGACGGCCGCAGGCCGATCCGGGACCCAGGGGACTGGGCTCCGCGCCGGGGTTCACCGCCCAGGCGGCGGCCGGTGCAGCGTGGTCGCCCCTGGGTCCCGGCTCTCCGCTTCGCTACGGCCGGGATGACGACTAGAGTGGGCCAGACAGAAAGCTGGCGTTCGAGGACCCGACACCATGCTCAAGATCCTTCCCCCCGCTTTGATCGCCGCCGCCATCGCCGGGCCCGCCATCGCCCAGGACATATCCGCCGCCCCCATCGAGGCCGCCGAGCGCGCCTTCGCGGCCGACGGCCTGGCGCTGGGGATCGGGGGCTCGTTCCTCAAGCACATGGCCGACGACGCCATCGTCTTCGCCCCCGGCCCGGTGAACGCCCGCGCGCTCTACGAAAAGCGCCCCGGGACGAACGAGCCCAGGCTGTTCTGGTGGCCGCAGAAGGTGGTGATCGCCCGCTCCGGCGACCTTGGCCTGTCCTTCGGTCCCTGGAGCATCGACGACAAGCGCGGCGGCTACTACGCCACCATCTGGCGCAAGGGCGCCGACGGGGTCTGGAAGTGGGTCTATGACGGCGGCGCCGACGCCGATCCCGGCAAGGCCCCCGGCCCCGACGCCGCCGCCCAGGTCGGGCCGCTCGCCCCCGAGGGCGCGACATCCCAGGCCCAAGGCTTCGAGGAGGCCCGCGACGCCGAGGCCGCCCTGGCGTCGGCCGCCTCCACCGACGCTCCCGCCGCCTACAGGACCGTGCTGACCGCCGACGCCTGGCTTCTGGGCCCCAAGAGCGCCAAGGCCCTGGCCGGAAACGACCTTTCGGCTCGGCTGGCCCTGCGTCCGGCCTCCATCGCCCTGCGCCCACAGGGTGGTGGCGCGTCGGGCGCCGGCGACCTCGTCTGGACCCACGGCGAGGCGACTTGGAGCGGACCCGATAACAAACCCGTCGCCGCGCACTATATGCACGTGTGGCAGAAACGCGCCGAAGGCTGGCGCCTGATCTTCGAGACCCTGATCAACGACACATGACCGAGTTCTCCCCCCGCGAAATCGTCTCCGAACTGGATCGCTTCATCGTCGGCCACGCCGAGGCCAAGCGCGCCGTGGCCGTCGCCCTGCGCAACCGCTGGCGCCGCCGCCGCACCCCGGCCGACTTGCAGGACGAGATCACCCCCAAGAACATCCTGCTGATCGGCCCCACGGGCGTGGGCAAGACCGAGATCGCCCGGCGCCTGGCCAAGCTGGCCCAGGCCCCGTTCCTCAAGGTCGAGGCCACCAAGTTCACCGAGGTCGGCTATGTCGGCCGCGACGTCGACCAGATCGTCCGTGACCTGGTCGAAAGCGCGCTGGCCATGGTCCGCGACAAGCGCCGCACCGGCGTCAAGGCCAAAGCCGAAGCCGCCGCCGAGGACCGCATCCTCGACGCCCTGACCGGCCCCGGCGCCACCGCGGCCCGCGACAGCTTCCGCAAGAAGCTTCGCGCCGGCGAGCTCGACGACAGGGAGATCGAACTGACCCTGGCCGACAACGGCGGCGGCGGCATGTTCGAGATCCCCGGCCAGCCGGGCGCCTCGGTGCTGAACCTGGGCGAAATGATGAAGTCGCTGGGCGGCGGCCGCACCAAGACCCACAAGACCACGGTCTCGGGCGCCTGGGCGCCGCTGATCGCCGAGGAGAGCGACAAGCTGCTCGACCAGGAAGCGCTGACGCAGGAAGCCCTGGCCCTGGCCGAGAACCACGGCATCGTCTTCCTCGACGAGATCGACAAGGTCGCCAGCTCCTCGCAGCGCGGCGGCGCCGACGTTTCCCGCGAGGGCGTGCAGCGCGACCTGCTGCCGCTGATCGAGGGCACGACGGTGTCGACCAAGTATGGGCCGGTGAAGACCGACCACATCCTGTTCATCGCCTCGGGCGCCTTCCACGTGGCCAAGCCGTCGGACCTGCTGCCCGAGCTGCAGGGCCGCCTGCCGATCCGCGTCGAGCTGAAGGGCCTGTCGCGCGACGACATGCGCCGCATCCTCACCGAGCCGGAAGCCAACCTGCTGCGCCAGCACCAGGCCCTGATGGCCACCGAGAACCTGGCCCTGGTGTTCACCGACGACGCCATCGACGCCCTGGCCGACGCGGCCGTGGCCGTGAACGCCTCGGTCGAGAACATCGGCGCCCGCCGCCTGCAGACGATCATGGAGAAGGTGGTCGAGGAGATCAGCTTCACCGCCACCGACCACGGCGGCGAAACCGTCACCATCGACGCCGACTACGTCAACAAGCGCGTCGGAACCCTGGCGGCCAACGCGGATCTGAGCCGGTATATTCTGTAGTCAAGATCCTCCCCCTGAAGGGGGAGGTGGCCCGGAGGGCCGGAGGGGGAAGCGTCTGGTGAGGCGGCAACAGCCGCAGACGCCGCAACAACTTCCCCCTCAGTCGGCTTCGCCGACAGCTCCCCCTTCAGGGAGAGCATCCTGAACACGAAAAACAGCCCGGGCGTCGCCGTCCGGGCTGCGAAGTCAGAGGGGATGTTACTAGGGGGATACGGGAGATGAATGCGCGTCCCGCGCGTCCGGTTCCATGAAGCTCTCGTGACGACGTGCGACACTAAGTCTTTGTTTCCAGAGGCCCCTCGATCCCGATCTCGGTAAACGCCCCTTAACCATCTGGAGCCACAAGGTAGCATTCGAAGTGCTTCGGAGTGGTTCATGGCGCGAGTTGCGCGGCGATCGAATGTGGAGCTGGTCTGGGAGGCGGTTCGTTACGGCTGGGACCAGCCGTGGACGGCCCGGTTCCGGGGCGGCGTCCTGGCGGTTCTGGGCGCGGGTCTGCTGCTGTCCCTGGCCACCTATGACGCCTCCGATCCCAGCTTCAACGCCGTTAGCGGCGCGCCGGCCAGCAACGCCCTGGGCGGCGCCGGCGCGGTGATCGCCGACGTGGTCGTCCAATCCCTCGGCCTGGCCGGCTGGGTGGCGGCGATCATGATGCTGGTGTTCGGCTTGGCCCGCACCGCCCAGCCCGATCCCGACGCCCACCGCCGCGAGCTGCGCGTGCGCGCCGGCGTCGGCGTGGCCGGCCTGCTGGCCCTGGCCGGCTTCCTGACCGTTCTGGCCAAGCCCGCCGTCTGGCCGCTGGCCAAGGGCCTGGGCGGCTTCTGGGGCGATGGCCTGCTCAACCTGCTGGCCGGGATCTTCAGCTTCGCCCACATCCCCGGCGCGCGGATCATCGCCGCCCTGCTGCTGCTGGTCGGGGCCGTGATCGGCGTCGGCTACGCCCTGGGCGTTCGCCGCGTCGACCCCGAGAGCGTTCTCTCGCTGGTCGCCCGTCTGACCACGCCGCGCGAACGCGCGCCCCGCCAGGAGCGCGAGCCCGAGCCGGCCCGCGCTCCACGCCCCAAGGCCGCCCCGCGCCGCCCGGTGCGCGAGGCCATGGACGCCATCGACAACGACGAGGCTCCCGCGCCCCGCCGCGCCGCCCGTGCGCCCGCCCCGGCGGACGACGAGGCCGACATGGTCGTCGCTCCCCAGCCCGCGCCCCGCGCCGCCAAGGCCGCCCGTCCGGCCCCGCCGCCGGTGGAGGACGACGAGGACGATTTCTCGCCCAGCTTCGAAGCCCGGCCGCTGTCGATCCGCCAGCCCAAGGCTCCGGCCGCGCCCAGCAACCGCGAACAGCGCGAACAGCAGAAGACCTTCGACTTCGAAGAGGAGGAAGACGGCTTCCAGCTGCCGGAACTGGCCATGCTGGCCAAGGCCAAGCCGCGCTCGTCGGAATTCGACGAAGGCGCCCTGCGCCAGAACGCTCGCCTGCTGGAAAGCGTGCTGGCCGAGTTCGGCGTCAAGGGCCAGATCGACCAGATCCGTCCCGGCCCGGTCGTGACCATGTACGAGCTGGTGCCCGCGCCGGGCGTGAAAACCGCCCGCGTCGTGGCCCTGGCCGACGACATCGCCCGCTCGATGAGCGTGATATCGTGCCGCGTCGCTGTCGCCCAAGGCCGCAACGCCATCGGCATCGAAATGCCCAACCAGCGTCGCGAAACCGTCTACCTGCGCGACCTGCTGTCGAGCGCCGACTACGACAAGGCCAGCCAGATCCTGCCCATGGCCCTGGGCGAAACCATCGGCGGCGAGCCCTACATCGCCGACCTGGCCAAGATGCCCCACCTGCTGATCGCCGGCACCACCGGCTCGGGCAAGTCGGTCGGCGTCAACGCCATGATCCTGTCGATCCTCTACAAGCTGCCGCCCGAGAAGTGCCGCTTCATCATGATCGACCCCAAGATGCTGGAGCTGTCGGTCTATGACGGCATCCCGCACCTCTTGGCCCCCGTCGTGACCGATCCGAAGAAGGCCGTCGTGGCGCTGAAGTGGACCGTCCGCGAGATGGAGGACCGCTATCGCCGCATGTCCAAGATCGGCGTGCGTAACATCGGCGGCTACAACGAGAAGGCCAACGAAGCCCTCGAGAAGGGCGAGCACTTCGAGCGGACCGTGCAGACCGGCTTCGACGACGCCGGCCGCCCGATCTACGAGACCGAGCAGATCCGCCCCGAAGCCATGCCCTACCTCGTGGTGGTCATCGACGAAGTGGCCGACCTGATGATGGTGGCCGGCAAGGACATCGAAGGCGCCGTGCAGCGTCTGGCCCAGATGGCCCGCGCCGCCGGCATCCACCTGATCATGGCCACCCAGCGTCCGTCGGTCGACGTCATCACCGGCACCATCAAGGCCAACTTCCCCACCCGGATCAGCTTCCAGGTGACGTCGAAGATCGACGCCCGCACCATCCTGGGCGAGCAGGGCGCCGAGCAGCTGCTGGGCCAGGGCGACATGCTCTACATGGCCGGCGGCGGCCGCATCACCCGCCTGCACGGCCCCTTCGTCTCCGACGGCGAGGTCGAGGCCGTGGCCAAGTTCCTGCGCGACCAGGGCATCCCCCAGTACCTGGAGGAAGTCACCGCCGGCGGCGACGAGGAGCAGGAAGAGGCCATCGAGGGCGCCTTCCAGGGCGAGGGCGGGGCCAACGACCTCTACGACCACGCCGTGGCCGTGGTCACCCGCGACCGCAAGGCTTCGACCAGCTACATCCAGCGCCGCCTGCAGATCGGCTACAACCGCGCAGCCTCGCTGATGGAGCGGATGGAAAAGGAAGGCGTGGTCGGCCCGGCCAACCACGCCGGCAAGCGCGAGATCCTCGCGCCGCCGCCCCCGCCGCTGTAGGGCGCAAGACACCGGAAAAGGAAAACGCCGCGACAGTCGATGTCGCGGCGTTTTTCGTTCTTGCCCCTAGCCCGTCATCCCGGAAAGCCCGCAGGGCTTATCCGGGACCCAGGGGACTGGGTGCGGAGACAGGGTTCGCCGCCCAGCGGTCGCCAGCGCGTTGCGGCGGCCCCTGGGTCCCGGCTCTACGCTACGCTTCGGCCGGGATGACGATGGGTTTGGGTCGGAAAAACCTCAGACCAGGATGTTCAGCAGCGACCCCGGGCGCAGGATCTTCTGCGGCTGTTCGGTCGGGGCCGTGAAGGCCTTGGGGGGCACGGTGCGGCGCGCCTGGGGCTCGGTCTGGGTCTGCAGCTGCACGGTCATCGGCGAGGCCGTGGGCCGCGCGCTGGTCGCATCGCTGACCGCCGCCTGGAAGAACGCCGCCGCGCGCGACTGGCCAGCCGGAGTCACGGCGCCCGACGAGGGTCGGGCGGCGACGGCGGGCAGGCCGGTAGGACGAACGGTGCTCATGACGCAGTTGATAGCATGGTTAATGCAGAGTGCGCGAGCGTGGTTAACGAGCTTCTAAGCCGGAAAGTGCGCGACGCTTCAACGCAGCTTGGAAACGAGCGCGTCCAGATCCTCGGGCGTGATCGGCCCGGTGTGCTTGGCCACCACCTGGCCCTGGGCGTCGACCACGAAGGTCTCGGGCACGCCGGTGACGCCGAACTCCACGCCGGCCCGGCCGTCGCGATCGACCAGCCGGGCGGCGAACGGATCGCCCAGACGGCCCAGGAACGCCTCGGTATTGGCCGGCGCGTCCTTGTAGGCGACGCCGACGATGCGCACGCCGCGCGCCTTCAGCGCCATCAGCTGCGGATGCTCGACCTCGCACGGCGCGCACCAGGAGGCGAAGAAGTTGATCAGCATCGGCCCATCGCCTTCGCTGCGCACCAGCGCCGGCGTCCCGCTGTCGAGGTCGGGCAGGGAAAGAGCCGGCACGGCCTTGCCGACCAGGGCGTCGGGGCTGACCTGCGGATTGCGCTTGAGGGCATAGCCGGCGAACAGCACCGCCAGGGCCGCCAGGACGATCAGCGGAGAAAACGCCAGCCAGCGCTTCACTTGCGGGCCTCGGCCTGCCGGCGCTCGGCCTCGGCGCGCCAGCGGCGGGCGGCGGCCAGGCTGTCGACGATCATCCAGGCGAACACCGCCGCCGTCAGGGCGAAGGCGGGCCAGACATAGACGGCGTACTTGCCGGCGTCGAAATCGAACGTCATCGCGAAATCAGGCCTCCGCCGCCTTCAGGGCCAGGCTGCGCGCCTTGCGCCGCCAGACCAGCGCCCGGATCCGCACCAGCCAAAGCGACCCGAACGCCGACAGATAGGCCAGCTGCATCACCAGCATCGGCCAGGCGTAGACAACAGGCAGCCGGTTCTCCGGCTTGGCCAGAAGGGTCGAGGAGCCCTGGTGCAGGCTGTTCCACCAGTCGACCGAGAACTTGACGATCGGCAGGTTGATGACGCCGACCAGGGCCAGGATGGCGGCGGCGCGGGCGGCCTTCTGCTCGTCGTCTATGGCGCCGCGCAGGGCCAGATAGCCCAGATAGAACAGCAGCAGCACCAGCACCGAGGTCAGGCGGGCGTCCCACACCCACCAGGTTCCCCACATCGGCTTGCCCCACAGCGAGCCGGTGGCCAGGGCCAGCACCGTGAAGGCCGCGCCCAGCGGGGCGCAGGCCTGGGCGGCCGCGTCGGCCAGGGCGTGACGGAACACCAAGGCCAGAAAGCTGGCGATCCCCAGGCACAGATAGACGAACATCGCCAGCACCGCCGCCGGCACGTGGATGAACATCATCCGCACCGTGTCGCCCTGCTGATAGTCCTCGGGAACCGTGAAGGTGAGGATCAGGCCGACCACGGCCAGCACGCCGGCGATCGCGCCGAACATGGGCGCGGCCCAGCGCGAGAAGGCCATGAACCGCTCGGGGTTGGCCAGGAAGTCGAACGGGTTCTTGTTGTGGTTGCGGGCGCCCATCGACCTTGACTTAGATCGGCCTGAGGACGCCCGCAATCGTCTCGCGCGCTTACGAGCCGGACTTGCGCTGGATGATCACCCGGCGTTCGCCGAAACCAGCCTTGGGACCACGGGTCTCGAACCGGCGGACCGTGACGTTCGGGGCGCCGGTCACTTCCGGGCCGAGAGCGTCGAAGGCCTTCTTCTGGCTGGGCGTCAGGGCGTTGTAGAAGCCGCGGGTGGCGTCGGCGCGGGCCCTGAGGTCGGCGGCGACCTTGGCCATCCGGTCGGCCTGCTCGTCGAGACGCTCCAGCGCGGTGGGCGGAGCCTTGTCCTTGACGCTCTCGTCGCGGGCGGGCTTCGGCTCGGGGCGTTCCTTCGGACCGGTGGCGGCGATGTAGGCCTTCAGGGCGCCTTCCTGGCGGTCGGTCAGCTGCAGCACGTCGCGCAGGCGCTGGGCGCGGGCTTCCGGATCCTTGTGTATGCGGAAGGCCATGGCGCCCGGACCGGGATGGCCCCGGAACATCAGGTTGTCGAAGCTCGGCGGCGGCGGCGGAGGCTCGGGCGCTTCCGGCGGCGCGGGCGGCGGTGGCGGAGCGGCGGGCTGGGCCGAGGCGGCGACGACGCCGGCCGCCAGGGCCGCGCCGGCGGCGAGGGTGAGAGACTTCAGGACGAGACGCATGGCGATCTCCATCGCAAGGGGTGGAAACGAACTGCGGCCTAGGTTGAGGTCGGTTGTGGCGCGAAAATGTCTGAAGATGTGAACAATGTTACACGAATGAAGCGTTGCCGGGAGCGGCGATACGAAGTGCATGCAAATCAAGCACTTGATCCTGTTGCTCCGAGGCCTCGACACGCCGTCTTTCGAAAATTTCATGTTACGCCGGGGTCCTGCTGACAGCCCCTGACACGCATTCGGGCGATATCCGGTCCGCGCCGCCTCTCGCCAGGCGGCCGCGGATACGCCATGAGGCCCCCATGAAACGCGTCGCCTTCCTCGCCCTGATCCTCGCCGGCACGCTGTGGGGTCTTGGCTTCCCGCTGGGCAAGCTGATCCTGCGCGAGACCGACGCGGCGCACATGGTGCTGCTGCGCTTCGTCGTGGCGGCGGCGGTCGCCGCCCCCTTCGCCCTGCGGACCAGGGAGGCGCGAGCCCTCTTCAAGTCGCCGGTGATGCTGGCCTCGGGCGCGCTCTACGGCGTGGCCTTCATGGTGCAGTTCGAGGGCCTGGCCCATGTCAGCGTCACCCTGGCCGCGCTGCTGGTCGGGGCCATGCCGGCCCTGATCGCCGTCTGCGCCAAGGTCATGGGCGAGAAGGTCAGCCGCGCCTCGTGGATGGGCGTCGGCGCGGCCACCCTCGGGGCGGCGCTGATCGCCGGCAAGCCCGACGGGGCCGGCTCGCTGCTGGGCGTGGCCCTGTCGCTGGGCTCGCTGCTGATCTTCCTGGCCTGGCTGGTGGTTCTGAAGCGCGCGCCCAAGGCCCCGACCCCGATGGCCCTACCGGCGGTGACGGTGATCGTCGCGGCCTTCACCGTTCTGCCGATCGCCTTCGTCATGCACGGTCCGCCCAAGCTGGACCTGTCGCCGATCGCCTGGACCAGCGTGCTGGGCCTGGGCGTGCTGTCGACCCTGCTGGCCACGGCCGCCTGGCAGTACGGCTCGTCCCGCGTGGGCAGCGCCAGCGCCGGGGTGTTCATCAACATCGAGCCATTGATGGGCGCCTCGATCGGCGTCCTGCTGTTCGGCGACCACCTGACCCTGGCCCTGGCCATCGGCGGCCTGATGATCATCGCCGGCAGCTTCGTGGTGGTGCTGGGCGAGAAACAGGCCGATCCGGAAAGCCTGCAGGCCCAGCCGGCGCCGGCCCCCTAGCCGAACAGCGCCACGGCCCAGGCCGCCAGCCCGACCACCAGGCACAGTCCCGCCACCCCGACCGCGACGGGCCGCATCCAGCCGCCCCGGTCCTTGCCGCCGAGCAGCAGGGCGACCGTCGGCCCGAAGGTCGCCGCCAAGGCCAGCGCCGCCCCGGCCTTGGCCGTCGAGGTCACACCGCCTGACGCCGGGGTCTCGGCTGACGTCTCGCCGGCGCGCAGGTCGGCGATCAGCCGCCGGGCCTCGTCGGCGTCGACATCGGGCGTCCACAACCGAAAGCCGCCCATGGCGATAGTCATCAGGTAGTCGCTGGCGCCCCAGTGCTCGTTTTGGACCAGCACCGGCACGCCCTCGGCCCGCAGCCGCGAGGCGGCGACCTGGGCCTCGACGAGGTCGGCGAAGCGGGCGATCTCGGTCAGGCTCATCGACCGGCCTCCTCAGCGCGGCTCGGATCCCAGCCGCCACAGATAAAGCTGCCGCGCCGGCGTGCCCACGCGCAAGCCCTCCAGTTCCTCGCGTTCGGCCTTGGTCAGCTTGAAGCGGCTGTAGCCGCGCTGGGCCAGGCAGGTCTCGACCGCCCCGGTCGCCTGGCGCCGCACCTCGCGCCAGTTGCGGTTCATGTGCAGCTTCTGCTGGTCGGCATAGGCGTACATGGCGTCGAGCCCGCCGTCGGGATTCACAGCCATGTCCATCTCGAACACCACGTCGACCAGCGGCAGCTTCACGGGCGCGGCGGTCTCCACATAATGCAGGCACTCGGCCGCGTCGGTGCGGTACTTCAGGTAGCTGATCCCCGGCTTGCCCCAGCTGTCCTTGCGGGTCGGGGCGGCCTGCGCCGCGCCGGCCAGGGCGGCGAGCAGCAGCATCGACAGCGCGGCGGCCTTGATCGTCATCGGCAAGCCCTCGGCCGGTTGATCGCTCGGATACCCATGTTACCGTGACCAGCAACGAAGGAAAGGGCGCCTCGCGTCCGACATGGGAGGCCGCCGGTGACCCTCGCCGACCTGATGCTCGCCGCGGGCCTGTCGCTGGCCGCCCAGGCCGCCGCGCCGCCGCCCGTCCAGACCCCTCCCGCAGCGGCCGCCGTCGACGGCGTCGTCGTCACCCCCGGCGAGAAGGCCAAACCCATGCCGCGCTGGGCCCAGAAGGTGCGCGGCGACGGCTGGCCGTTCTTCGCCGCCGGCGAGGACGGGGCGGTGCTGATGTTCGCCAAGACGGCCAGGGGCAACGACGGCCTGAAGCCCCGGGGCCAGGTCTGGGTCCGCCACGAGTTTCGCCAGCCGCGCACCGAGGCGGAGGCGCCGGAGGCGCCGCCCTTCCTGTCCGAAAAGCTGCTGGTCGAGGTCGACTGCACGGCGGGTCGCTTCCGCAACGCCGCGGCCTTCCGCTATCCCGCCAACAATCTCGAAGGGGCCGAGGACGCCTATCGCTTCGAGCAGGACTGGCAGGCCCCGGCCGCCGGGACGCTGGACGCCACGGTGGTCGAGGCCGCCTGCATGACCCCCTAGCCGGCCTTCTGGCTGGCGATCCAAGCGTCGACCTGGGTTTCCAGCACGTCGAGCGGCACCGAGCCGTTCTTCAGCACCGCGTCGTGAAAGCCGCGCAGGTCGAACTTGGGGCCCAGCGCTGTTTCGGCGCGCGTGCGCAGCTCGCGGATCTTCAGCTCGCCCAGCTTGTAGGCCAGGGCCTGGCCGGGCCAGGTGATGTAGCGGTCGACCTCGGCCTCGATGTTGGTCCGCGACAGGGCCGTGTTGTCGAGCATGAAGGCGATGGCCTGGTCGCGGGTCCAGCCCTTGGAATGGATGCCGGTGTCGACCACCAGCCGGCACGCGCGCCACATCTCGTAGGACAGGCGGCCCATGTCCTTCTCGGGCGTGTCGTAGAGGCCCATCTCGATGCCCAGTCGCTCGGAATAGAGCCCCCAGCCCTCGACGAAGCCGGTGAAGAAGGCCGCGTTCTTGCGGAACTCCGGCAGGTCCAGCTCCTGCTGCAGCGCGATCTGGTGGTGATGGCCGGGCACCGCCTCGTGCACCGTCAGGGCCGGCATCTCGTACAGCGGCCGCTGATCCAGATGCGTGGTGTTGACGAAATAGACCCCGGGTGAGCCGGTGCTCGCAAAGCCGGCGTTGTAATAGGCCGTGGTGTTGCCCTCGGCGATCTCGGCCGGGATCTCGCGCACGGTGTAGGGCAGGCGGGGCAGGGTTCCGAACAGCTTGGGCATCCAGCCGTCGATGGTCTTGGCGAGGTACGTCGCCTCGCGCATCAGCTCGCCCGGGGTCTTGGCGTAGTATTTCGGGTCGGTGCGCAGCTTGTCGATGAAGGCCTTGCGGTCCGGCGCGACGCCGCTCTTGCGGGCGACCTCGTCCATCTCGGCGCGGATGCGGGCCACTTCCGACAGGCCCAGCTGGTGGATTTCCTCGGGCGTTTTGGTCGTCGTGGTCATCACCCGCACCTGGTAGGCGTACCAGGCCGCCCCCTCGGGCAGGGCGCTGGCGGCGACGTCCTTGCGACACTTGGGCGCGTAATCCTTCTCGTAGAAATCCGACAGCGCCTGGTAGGCGGGATTGATCTTGCCGGTGATGGTCGCCTTGGCCCGCGCCTGCATGGCGGCCCAGTCGCCGTCGGCGATCGTCGCCGGTTTCTTGCCCTTGAACGGCTTGTAGAAGGCCGAGGTCTCCGGGTCCGTGGCGATGGTGGCGGTGATCGTCGCCCCGAACGCCTTCATCGGCGCGCACGGCTGGACATAGCCCTTGGCCAGGCCCTCGCGCACGGTGGCGATCGAGGCGGCGTTGTAGGCCGGATAGAGGTCGAGCCGCTTCAGGTAGCTGTCGTAATCGGCCTTGGTGAAGAACGGCAGCATGTCGGGCAGGGCGGCGAAATACTGGTGCCAGCTGCCGATGCTGGAGAACAGCATGGTGCGCTGGCCGAAGCGATTGCCCTCGACCTGTTCGCTCAGCATGCGGTGCAGGATGGCCTTGTTGACCCGGTCGGGCTGCGACAGGCCGGCGTCGGGGATGGCGTCCAGCCGCTTGAGGAAAGCGGCGGCCTCGGCGGCGCGGCGATCGGCGAAGGCCAGCGACGGATCGTCCAACTGGTCGTCATAGGTCCGCACGCCCAGCAGGGTGGCCTGCACCGGAGCGCCCTTCAGCCACCAGGCCCAGTGCTCGTCGACCAGGGCCTTCAAAGCCGGCGAGGCGACGCCCACCGAAGCGGTCGTCGTCGGCGCCTGGGCCAGGACCGGCGACGCCAGGGTTCCAGCCAGCACGGCGGCCACGCAGGCCGCTCCCATCCACCGCTTGAGCATGTTTCCCCTCCCTACATCGCCGATAGCCGCCGCAGACAGCCATGCGTTGGGGAACTTGCGCAAGTCGCGCCCCCGTTTCGCCATCCGCCGACGCGCACTATGTCTGGCCGCAAGCAGGAGGAGCACCCATGGCCGTTTCGAGATCCGCCCGCATCACGGCGCTCACCGCCCTGGCGCTCGCCTTCGCGGTTCCCGTCTCGGCCCAGGCCCCGACCGTCGAGCTGCAGCCGGCCGATCCCGGCAGCGCCGTGGTCGAGGAGCTGCTGGTCGTCGCCCGCCCTCCAGGGCCGGCCCTGTGGCTGGTCGAGAAGAACGGGGCCAAGCTCTATGTGCTCGGCTCGGCCGCGCCCCTGCCGCACCAGCTGAAGTGGGACAGCCCGCGCCTGAACCGGGCCCTGGACCAGGCCAACCTCGTCCTCGTTCCGCCAGAGGCCTCGGTCGGGCCGATGCAGGTCACCAAGTTCTTCCTGACCGGCGGCGGCGGGGTGCGCCAGGGCTTCGGCAAGAAACTGGAAGACCAGCTGCCGCCCGATCTGAAAGAGCGCTTCGTCAAGGCCCGCACCCAGGCCCGCCGCACGGCGATCCCCTACAAGGACTGGAAGCCGGCCGTGGCGGGCTTCATCGTACTGTCCGACTTCCGCCAGGCCGCCGGTCTCTCGGAGGCCAAGCCGGTCAGCACCATCGAGCGCATGGCCAAGGCCAAGGGCGTCAAGGTCAAGGCCATGAGCCAGTACCGCCTGGGCCCGGTGCTGGGCGCGGCCGGCAAGCTGTCGGAGGAAGCCAATCTCGCCTGCCTGCGCGACGCCCTCAACGAGATCGACTACGAGGCGCCGCGCTGGACCACGCTGGGAACCGACTGGGCCAACGGCGACCTCGCCTCGGTCCGCGCCCGCTATTCGTCCAGCGCCGCCCAGCGCTGCCTGCTGCGGGCGCCCGGCGGGGCGGGCCTGCTCAACGACCAGATCGGCCAGTCCGCCAAGGCCCTGTCCGAGGCGCTGGAGCGGCCCGGGGTCACCATCGCCGTCGTCGACCTGGCCTTCCTGCTGCCCAGCAACGGCGTACTCGACCGCCTGAAGGCCCAGGGCGCGACGGTGACCTCGCCGAGCTAAGGCTATCCCAAACTCCGTAAAACCCCCGCGAGAGCGGGGGCCCAGGTGTTTTATCGTCGAGCGGCCTGGCTTTCAGAAAAAGCCTGGGTCCCCGCTTTCGCGGGGATTTTACGGGAGAGAGTGCCGAATTACCGCCCGATGAACCGGCGCACGACGATCAGGCCGCCGCGGTACTCGTCCTGCTGGCCGTAGCGCTCGATCAGCGGGCTGTCGGCGGCCTCGCCCAGGATGCGCTCATAGTTGGCGAAGGTACCGACGGCGTACTTGTCGCCGATCGGGGTCATCATCAGGAAGGCCACGCCCACCTGGTTCAGCCCGCCCTTGGGGTCATACTCATTGAGGCTCGGCACGGCCGCCACGTCCTTGGCGGTGACGCCATAGAAGGTGCGATTGGTGTTCTTGTCGCCGCCGCGGACATAGATCATCGACTGCAGCAGGCCCACCGACGTCACGTCCTGGCGCGACACCGAGCCCCAGAAGTCCCAGCCGTCGGAGACGCTGGTGACGTCGCGACCGATGCGGCCGCCGACCACGAAGTCCTTCCAGGTGCGCTTGTAGGCATAGACCGCCAGGTCCGCGCCGGTGTCGGGGCTCTGGATGCCGCTGTCGGTGTCGTCCGGACCGCCCCAGCGCGGGCGCAGCTGGGCGCCGACGTGCAGGGTCTCGTCGTTGATGACGTTGTAGCCAAGGCCGTCCAGGCCGTTGGCGTAGATCTTCCCCTTCCAGTGGGCGCTGCCCCAGAAGGTGAAGTTGGTCTTGTGCGGATCCTTGCCGCCCGGCGAGAAGCCGTAGACGGGACCGCCGCCGACATCGACCTCCCAGGTCGCGGGCGCTTCGATGTCCTTGTAGGGCAGAGCCTGGGCGAGAGCCGCGGCGGGCAGGGCGCAGGCGGTCGCCGCCAGCAGGGCGAGGAGAGGCTTGGTCGACATGGAGTCCTTGCGATCAGACCAGAAGAAACGGGACCCCAATCCCTGACCGCATCCCGTCGAACGCGTTCGATGAAGCCCTTAATCCTCCGAACGCGGAAAGGCAAAGGGCTTCGCGCGGGCGCCCGCACCTCGGCGAGCCCCTCGACCAACTGGGGCCAAGCGACTCGAAATCCTTGCATTTTCCACAGCGCTCCCGCATAAGCGCGCACTTCCGGCGCTTTATCAGCAGCGCCTCCACCGTCACGACCCCGCCCCGGTAGCCCGGGACACCATGCGGACGAGGACGGCGAGGACCCCCGTCGACGTGATCGTCCACGGGGGCTGATGGCGTTTGGATCTTTGTTTTGACCTAGGGTTTCGCATGTTCGACGGCCTTACAGAGCGACTTTCAGGCGTCTTCGACCGCCTCGGCGGTCGCGGCGTGCTGTCCGAAAAGGACATCGACGAGGCGCTGCGCGAAGTCCGCGTCGCCCTGCTGGAAGCCGACGTCGCCCTGCCGGTCGTCAAGGACTTCATCTCCAAGGCCAAGGAAAAGGCCTCGGGCGAGTCCGTCATCCGCTCGGTCAAGCCGGCCGACCAGGTGGTCAAGATCGTCTATGACGGCCTGGTCGAGATGCTGGGCGGCGACGTCCCCACCGGCCTGAACCTGGCCCTGAACCCGCCCACCATCATCCTGATGGCCGGCCTGCAGGGCTCGGGCAAGACCACCACCACCGGCAAGCTGGCCCTGCGCCTCTCCAAGACCGAGCGCAAGAAGGTGCTGGTCGCCTCGCTCGACACCCGGCGCCCGGCCGCCATGGAGCAGCTGGCGACCCTGGCCAAGCAGGTCGGCGTCGAAAGCCTGCCGATCGTGGCCGGCCAGAGCGCGCCGGACATCGCCAGGCGCGCCCTCACCGCCGCCAGGCTCAGCGGCTACGACGTCCTGATCCTCGACACCGCCGGCCGCACCACGCTGGACGAGGCGATGATGAGCGAAGCGGCGGAAATCGCCCGCATCGCCAATCCCTCCGAGACCATCCTGGTCGCCGACAGCCTGACCGGCCAGGACGCCGTGCGCACGGCCAAGGCCTTCCACGAGCGCCTGCCGCTCACCGGCCTGATCCTGACCCGCGCCGACGGCGACGGCCGCGGCGGCGCGGCGCTGTCGATGCGCCACGTCACCGGCCTGCCGATCAAGTTCCTCGGCGCCGGCGAAAAGATCGACCAGCTCGACGTCTTCGACGCCCGCCGCGTCGCCGGCCGGATCCTGGGCCAGGGGGACGTCGTCGCGCTGGTCGAGAAGGCCGCCGCCGACCTCGACGCGGCCGAAGCCGAGCGCATGGCCCGCAAGCTGGCCAAGGGCAAGTTCGACCTCGACGACCTGTCGTCCCAGCTGTCGCAGATGCAGAAGATGGGCGGCATGGAAGGCATCATGGGCCTCCTGCCGGGCGTCCAGAAGGTCAAGAAGCAGATCGCCGAAAGCGGCATCGACGACAGCATCTTCCGCCGCCAGCAGGCGATCATCAGCTCGATGACCAAGGAAGAGCGCAAGAAGCCCGACATCCTGGCGGCCTCGCGCAAGCGCCGCATCGCCGCCGGTTCGGGCGTCGACGTGGCCGAGGTCAACCGCCTGCTCAAGCAGCACCGCCAGATGGCCGACATGTTCAAGTCGATGAGCAAGGACGGCGGCAAGGGCCTGGCCCGCATGGCCGGCATGCTCGGCGGCGGCGACATGGCTCGCTTGAAATCCCTCGGCGGCGGCAAGATGCCCGCCGTCGATCCCAACGCGACGGAAGGCCAAGGCCTTTCGGGGCTGCCCGGTCTGCCGGGCCTCGGGGGCGGGGCCAACCCGCTCTCCGGCCTGGGCGGCCTGCCGCCCGGCTTCAATCCGTTCAAGAAAAAATAGCTTTAGATCCAAGGACTAACGACAATGCTGAAGATCCGTCTCGCCCGTGGCGGCGCCAAGAAGCGCCCGTACTACTCGATCGTCGTCGCCGACAGCCACTCGCCGCGCGATGGCCGTTTCATCGAGAAGGTCGGCACCTACAACCCGCTCCTGAAGAAGGATGACCCGGCGCGCGTCACCCTGAAGCTCGAGTCGATCCAAGAGTGGCTCAAGAAGGGCGCCCAGCCGACCGACCGCGTCGCCCGCTTCCTGGCCGCCCAAGGCGTCGGCGCCTGGACCGCCGGCAACAACCCGAAGAAGGCCGAGCCGGGCAAGAAGGCCAAGGAACGCACCGCCGAGCGCGCCCAGCGCGAAGAAGAGCGTCTGGCCGCCGAAGCCCAAGCCAAGGAAGACGCCAAGGCCGCCGCTGAAGCCGCCGCCGCGGCCGCCGCCGAAGCCGCCGCTGCTCCGGCTGCCGAAGAAGCTCCGGCTGAAGAAGCTTCGGAAGGCTGATCCCTTCCAACTTCGTGCGTGGTCCTCGTCCTTCGACAAGCTCAGGATGAGGACCATGTCACGAGGTGAAGCAGTAGAAACCCTCACCCTGAGCTTGTCGAAGGGCGAGGGTTTCGCTTCACCAACTGCCCCGGCCTGGTCCGGAAAGACTTGAAGTCGATGACCATCTCTCCCGATGACCCGTTGATCCTGGTCGGCCGCGTGGCCGGCGGCTTCGGCGTGCGCGGCGAGGTGCGGATCTCGACCTATACCGAAGAGCCGATGGCCCTGAAGGGCTTCAAGCGGCTCCTGCGCCAGGACGGTACGCCCGCCCTGTCGATCTCCCAGGCGAGAGCCGTCAAGGACGGCTTGATCTGCCGCTGCGCCGAGATCACCACCAAGGAAGCCGCCGACGCCCTGCGCGGCCTCAAGCTCTACGTCCCCCGCTCGGCCCTGCCCGCGCCCGACGAAGACGAATTCTACCTCACCGACCTGATCGGCATGGCCGTGCGCCACATCGCCACCGGCGAGGATCTGGGCAAGATCAAGAGCGTCCAGGACTTCGGCGCCGGCGACCTGCTCGAGATCATTCCTCCTCTTGGAGGCCAGACCTGGTACCTGCCCTTCACCCGCGCCGCCGCGCCGGAGGTGAAGCTGGCCGAACGCCTGGTGCTGGCCGACCCGCCGAACATGGTTGGCGAACCCGAAGGGCCCCAGTCCGACGAGGACTGAGCCCAAGATGCTCCCCCTTCAGGGGGAGGAGCTCATGCGCCAAGCCGCAGCAGCGCTGATCCATGCGGCGGCAAGGCCCGCTCCACGCGGCCCGACACCCGCCCGAGATCCTGCCCGCTCCACAGGTCGCGCGCCGACACGCCGTCGGCCAGACCCAGCTCCCGCAGCCCGATCCCCACCGTCTTCGGCTTTCCCGTCGTGTTGAACAGCGCCAGATAGCGCTCGCCCGGACGCCCCTCCGGCCGAGCCGACCAGATCCGCGCCCCGTCCTCGACGAAATGCGGCTGGTTGCCGGTGCTGGCCTGGTTGACCGCCAGCACCTCGCGATTGGTCAGCAACGCCAGGGTCGGCTCGTCCAGATGGCGCAGGTCGCCGCCCATGATCAGCGGCGAGCGGGCGATCGACCACAGGGTCATCAGGGTCTGCTGCTCGTCGGGGGTGAACTTGCTGTCGCGCTTGCCCAGGGCCAGCCGGCCCAGCGGCAGCATGTCAGCGTCGGGCCAGGCGCCGGGCGCGCGGAAGGCGTTCCAGTTCTCCAGCCGCGTGAACTGCGCCTCCAGCATCGACCACTCGTCCCAGAAGTCGTCGGAGATGCGCCACATCTGGGCGTAACGGCGCACATGCTCGGCGCGCGGCACCGGCGTCTCGCCCGGCGACAGGCTGAGGATCATCGGCCGTCCACTGGCCTTTATCGCCTTGTGCGCCGCCTCGATCTCGGCGGCGTGGGCGTCGTAGGGGCGGCTCATGTCGTCCATCTTCACGAAGTCGACGCCCCACTGGGCGAACAGCGCAAAGACGCTGTCGTAATAGGCCTGGGCGCCGGCCTTGCGCATGTCGACGCCGTACATGTCGGGGTTCCAGGAACAGATGCTCGAGGTGTCGGCGACGTCGGCGGCGCGGACGCTGGTCCCCAGCACCGGCAAGTTGGCCTTCACCGCCGCGCGCGGAATCCCCCGCATCAGATGCACCCCGAACTTCAGGCCCAGCGCATGCGCCTGGTCGGCGAGCGGCTTGAAGCCCTGGCCGCCGGCGCTGGACGGAAAACGATTGGGGGCGGGGACCAGCCGGCCATGGCCGTCCATCGCCGGCTGCGGATTGCGGTTGTAGTCGTAGCTGGCCGCTTCCGGCTCGTACCACTGGATGTCGACCGTGAAGACGTCGTAGCCGAACGGCATCAGTTTCGCGGCCATGATCCGGGCAGTCTCCAGCGCCTGGGCCTCGGTGATGGTGGTGGCGAAGCTGTTCCAGCTGTTCCAGCCCATCGGCGGCCGCTGGGCCAGCAGCGACGACTTGCCCGCCGGGGCCGCGGCGACGCCCGAACCGGCCGCCAGGCTCGCGCCCATCCCCGCCAGCAGCACCCCGCGCCGATCCATCGAGGGTCCCGTCATCGCCTGCCTCCCGCCCGGTCGGCCTTCACGCCGATCCTCCTGGGCGGCGCTATTTGTCAGACAATTTCCTGTTCGAGCAAGCCGCCACCGACGGATGAACAATGGGTCATGACGCAAGCTTAACTGGCGTCGGGCCGATCCGCCGTGGCCCATGGTCGCCGCTCTAGAGGGACCTTCCATGCGCCGCCTGCTCGCCGCCACAGCCGCCATCGCCCTGCTGGCCGCGACGCCCGCCTTCGCCGAGGATGGCGAGACCCTCAATGTCGTTGAGTCCAGCCAGGTCATCGAGGCCCTGAGCCGCAGCCTCGACGGCTATTTCGATCGGCGCAAAGCCGTCGCCGTGCAGGACGCCCTGCATGCCCGCCGCGCGCAGCTCGCCATGATCCACGACCGCGCCAAGCTGGCCGAGGCCCTCAGCGCCATCACCGTCGGAGTCTCGGGCGACCTGCACCTGCGGGTCTCGGTGGCCACCACCAGCGCCAAGGCGGCCGCCCTGACCGACGCCGAACAGGCCCTGCTCGACCAGCGCCTGGCCTACGGCCTGATGGCCGCCCGCCGCCTGCCGGCCAACATCGGCTATCTGAAGCTGCGCTATTTCGAGCAGACGGACGCTGGCGCCGACATGGTCGACGCGGCGCTGGGCCTGCTCAAGGACACCGACGCCCTGATCATCGACCTGCGCGAGAACACCGGCGGCGGCGGCGCGGCCGACGAGCGCCTGCTGGGCCACCTGTCGAAGACGCCGCTGGTGCTGGAGACCATCCGCTGGACGCAAGACAACGGCCGCGTCGAGGTCCAGCAGCGCCAGGTCCGCCAGGGTCCCGGCGCGCCGCTCTATGCCGACAAGCCGGTCTTCGTGCTGACCGCCGCCCGTACCTTCTCGGCCGCCGAGGCCTTCGCCTACAGCTTGAAAGCCAACGGCCGCGCCGTGCTGGTGGGCGAGAAAACCCGGGGCGGCGGCAATCCGGCCAACCGGCCCTCGCCGCCGCTGGGCTTCGGCCTCGTTGTCTTCGTGCCCAACGGCCAGGTCGTACATCCGCTGACCGGCGCCGGGTGGGAAGCCGTGGGCGTGGCGCCCGATGTCGCCACCGCCCCGGACGCGGCCTTGACCGAGGCCTACCGTCGCGCCCTGGCGGTGGCCAAGCCCCTGGTCTCGACTCCGAAGTCCGAGAAGGAACGGGCCGACGCCGTGGCCGACCCCGCCGCGACGCTCACGGCCGACCAGAAGCTTTGAGCCGGGCGAGGAAGGCGTCTAGGCTGGCGGCATGATCCGTCTGTTCACCGCGATCGCCATCCCCTCCGAGATCGGCGCGCCGCTCCAGTCCCGACAATCCGGCATCGAGGGCGCCCGCTGGCGGCCGCTGGAGGCCTTCCACATCACCCTGCGCTTCATCGGCGACGTGCAGGAAACGGTCGCCGCCGATCTCGACGAAGCGCTGGCCGAGATCGAGGCGCCCACCTTCGACCTGGAGCTCAAGGCCGCCGGACACTTCGGCGAGGGCGCCGACATGCACGCCGTCTGGGCCGGGGTCGAGGACGAGCCGCTGCTTCGTCGCCTGCAGAAGGCCAACGAGAACGCCGCCCGCAAGGCCGAGCTGAAGCCCGAGACCCGCACCTACCTGCCGCACGTCACCCTGGCTTATCTGAAGCGCGCCGCCGTGCCCGAGGTCGGGGCCTGGATCCAGCGAAACAACCTGCTGCACTCGCCGCCGTTTCACGTCGACCGCTTCGGCCTCTATTCCAGCTGGCAGACCAAGGAGGGCTCGGTCTACCGGCTGGAGCGGGAGTACCCGCTGAAGGGCTGATCGGGCGAACCGCAGCCGGAACATCCAAGCCGGCGCCCGATGCTTGCGCTTTGCTCCCAACGCGCGCCTGATCGCGGCGACGCTCGGGAGTTCTCGCATGACCCTCTACGTCCTCGCCCTGCTCATCGGCGTGATCGCCGGCCTGCGGGCCATGACCGCCCCCGCCGCCGTCGCCTGGGGCGCGCATCTCGGCTGGATTCCGCTGGCCGGCACGCCGCTGGCCTGGCTGGGCGGCAATATCGCCACCTGGATCTTCACCGCCCTGGCGGCGGTCGAGCTGATCACCGACCAGTTGCCGATGACCCCCAGCCGCAAGGTCCCGCCGCAGTTCGGCGCGCGCATCGTCGCCGGCGGCTTCTCGGGCGCGGCCATCGGCTTCGCGGGCGGCGCCTGGATCGTCGGGGCGATCCTCGGTGTCATCGGCGCGGTGATCGGGACCCTGGGCGGCGCCGAGCTGCGCGGTCGCCTGGCCAAGGCCTTCAAGCGCGACACGCCGGCGGCTCTTGTCGAAGACGTGATCGCGCTGGGCGGCGCCTATCTGATCGTCTCGGCGGTTTCGTGAGCATGACCTTCGACGCCATCATCATCGGGGCCGGCCAGGCCGGACCTTCGCTGGCCGGCCGCCTGACCGCCGCCGGCTGGAAGGTGGCCCTGGTCGAGCGCAAGCTGTTCGGCGGCACCTGCGTCAACACCGGCTGCATGCCGACCAAGACCCTGGTGGCCAGCGCCTACGCCGCGCATCTGGCCCGCCGGGCCGCCGACTACGGCGTCGTGCTGCAGGGGCCCGTCGGCGTCGATATGAAAGCGGTGAAGGAACGCCAGCAGACCGTGGTGCGCAACGCCCGCGGCAATGTCGAGAAATGGCTCAAGGGCATGGACGGCCTGACGGTCTTCGAAGGCCACGCCCGCCTGACCTCGCCCACCACCGTCGAGGTCGACGGCCAGGTGCTGGAGGCCCCGAAGATCTTCCTCAATGTCGGCGGCCGCGCCAACGTCCCGGACATGCCGGGCGTCAACGACATCGCCTACCTTACCAATGTCGGCATGATGCAGCTGGACGTGTTGCCCGAGCACCTGGTTGTCGTCGGCGGCAGCTATATCGGGCTGGAGTTCGCCCAGATGTACCGGCGCTTCGGCGCCCAGGTGACGGTGGTCGAGATGGGGCCCCGCCTGATCGGCCGCGAGGATCCCGAGGTTTCCGAAGCCGTGCGCGAGATCCTCGAGGCGGAAGGGATCGCCGTGCGCCTCAACGCCGAGTGCATCAGCTTCTCGCCCTGCGAGGAGGGCGTCTGCGTCCATGTCTCCTGCACCGAGGGCGAGCCGGCCGTGAAGGGCTCGCACACCCTGCTGGCCGTCGGCCGCAAGCCCAACACCGACGACCTGGGCCTCGAGACGGCCGGTGTCGCCGTCGACAAGCGCGGCTACGTCACGGTCGACGACGCCTTGCGCACCAACGTCCCGTCGATCTGGGCCATGGGCGACTGCAACGGGCGCGGCGCCTTCACCCACACCGCCTACAACGACTTCGAGATCATCGCCGCCAACCTGCTGGACGACGACCCTCGGAAGGTCACCGATCGCCTGACCGCCTACGCCCTCTATACCGACCCGCCGCTGGGCCGGGTGGGGATGAGCGAAGCCGAGGTTCGCAGCTTGGGCCGCCCGGCCCTGGTCGGCGCCCGCCCGATGACCCGCGTCGGCCGCGCCATCGAAAAGGGCGAGACCAAGGGCTTCATGAAGGTGCTGGTCGACGCCGAGACCAAGCAGATCCTCGGCGCGGCCATCCTCGGCGTCTCGGGCGACGAGGCCATCCACGGCATTCTGGACGTCATGTACGCCAAGGCGCCCTACACCGTCCTGCAGCGCACCGTGCCGATCCATCCGACAGTGTCGGAGCTGATCCCCACGGTGCTGGGCGAGCTGAAGCCGCTGACTTAGGCGGCACACCTTCATTTCCCGTCATTCCCGCCCTTGTGGCGGGAACCTCTCTGTCGACCGCAAGTGAGAGTGTGGCGGCGTGCCTGGCACGCCGCTTGCGCTGCCCGTGCGAGCGGAACCAGGGGTTCCCGCCACAAGGGCGGGAATGACGTGAGGAAATGGAGGTCAGCGCTCCGCGCTCTCCTTGGCCAAACGCGCATCCAACCGCGCAGCGTAGCGGTCGGCATAGGCGCGGCAGGCGCCAGGATCGACGAAGGGGTTTGGCTTTTCGGCCAGGCGTGCACGCGCCAGCCGCTGGTCGCCGCCCGACTGGTCGGGGTGGGCGCTGATCAGCACGTCGCACTTCAGGCCCCGCATCACGTCGAAGCTGCGGCGAAAGCTCGCCACGACGCCTGTGTTCTTCGGATCGGAGAACCGGTAGCCGTCGGACGACACAGGATTGAGGCTGGAGCCGAACACCACCGCCTTGCAGTCGCGCCGCTCGCACGAGGTCCAGGTCCAGCTCATGCTGCCGGCCGTGTGGCCCGGCGTGGCCCGGGCGGTGACGGCCACGTCGCCGAGCCGGATGACCTCGCCGTCCTTGACCACCCGCAGCTTCGTCACCGCCGGGAAGGGGACGAGGTCCGCGCGCTGAGGGTCATCATCGCCCGGCCTGCCGCGCCGCAGCGCCTTGGCGGCCGGGGCGCCGGCCACCACCGTCGCGCCGCTGTCGCGGGCCAGGGCGGCGAGGCCGCCGGCGTGATCGTAATGCGGCTCGGTGCTGAGGATCAGCTTGATGTCGGTGACCTTGAAACCCAGCGCCTTGATGTTGGCCTCGATGGCCGGCACTGCCTGGGGCAGGGCGGCGTCGACCACGATCAGACCCTGGCTGGTCCTGATCAGCCCGACGCTGAGACCCGAGAAGCCCACAACGTAGCTATTGCCATAGACCTTGATCGGCGCCTCGCTCCCCAGCCAGCGGGCCGCATAGGTCGGCTCGATCGGAGCCAGCAGCGGATCATGCGCCGCCGCCTGTCCACCTATCGCCATCAGCACTCCGGCTGCGCCCAGGCCCGCGATCCATTTGGTTTTCATGCCGCTCTCCCCTTCGGTTGGCGGCGCGAACCTGCCGATCGGAAGCGTCGGCGACAAAGCATCATATCTGGACGGAGCCATTAGGCTGGTTCATGCCTTGGCCATGGATCGCGCCCAGCTTCCCCTCAACGCCCTGCGCGCCTTCGAGGCCGCCGCCCGGCATCTGAACTTCACCCGCGCCGCCGTCGAGCTGTGCGTCAGCCAGGGCGCCGTCAGCCACCAGGTCGCCCAACTGGAGGCCCGTCTGGGTGTCGCTCTCTTTCGTCGCCTGCCCCGCGGCCTGGCCCTGACCGACGAGGGCCAGGCCCTGGTCCCGGTGCTGGTCGACGCCTTCGACCGCATCGGCGCGACGCTTGACCGCTACAGCGACGGCCGCCTGCGCGAGGTGCTGACCCTGGGCGTGGTCGGCTCCTTCGCGACGGGCTGGCTGTTGCCGCGCCTCGACGCCTTCCGTCGCGCCTGTCCTCAGGTCGATCTACGGGTGATGACCAACAACAACCGCGTCGACCTGGCCGGCGAGGGCCTCGACCTGGCCATCCGCTTCGGCGACGGCGCCTGGCACGGCGTCCATGCCGAGCCGATCCTGACCGCGCCGCTGACGGCCCTGTGCGCCCCCGCCATCGCGCAACGGCTGTCGGGCCCCGGCGACCTGGCGCGCGAGACCCTGCTGCGATCCTACCGCGCCGACGAATGGCACCGCTGGTTCGCCGCCGCCGGCGCCGAGGCTCCGCCGCTGCGCGGGCCGATGTTCGACAATTCGGTGCTGATGGTCGCCGCCGCCGTCGCCGGACAGGGCGTGGCCCTGGCTCCCGCCGCCCTGTTCGCGCCGGAGCTGTCGGCCGAGCGCCTGGTCCGCCCCTTCGCCGCCGAGGTGGTCACCGGCCGCTACTGGCTGACGAGGCTGCATTCGCGGGCCGACACCCCGGCCATGGCCGCCTTCCGCGGCTGGCTGCACGACGAAATCGGATAGAGGCGCGGGTCGCGTTGTCGGCCGCGCCGCCACGGCGCCCCCCTGCGACCACGCAAACCGCGCGCTGACCTCACGCCGCCAGCGGCAGCACCACGCTGAAGGCCGAACCTTCGCCCGGCCGGCTGTCAACGCCCAGGCGCCCGCCATGGGCCTCGACGATGGCCTTGCTGATCGCCAGGCCAAGGCCGTTCCCATGGGCGGCGGCCGCCTCGCCCTGCCAGTGGCGCTCGAACACCCGGGCGGCCTGTTCGGGGCTCATGCCCCAGCCGGTGTCGCGCACCTCGACCACCACCGCCCCGTCCGCCACCCGGCTGGACAGCGACACCGTCCCGCCCGGCTCGGTGAACTTGATGGCGTTGGACAGCAGGTTGGCCACCACCTGGCCGATGCGCCCCTCGTCGGCCTCGAGCACCGGTTCGGCCGCATCGGGCGTGTAGGCGAAGTCCAAGCCCTTGCGGGCGGCCGACAGGGCGAACTGGTCGGCGATGTCGGCCAGCAGACGGCGCAGGTCGACCGTCTCCTTGGCCAGCACCAGGCCGCCGGCCTCGATCTTGGAATGGTCGAGGATGTTGCGGATCAGCCGCCGCATGGTCTCGGTTGCCAGCAGGATGGCCTCGACGCCCGAGCGCACCTTGGGCTGCTGCTCGACGCCTGGCTGGGCCAGCAGGTTCTCGCTGGCGAACAGGATGGTGGTGATGGGGTTGTTGAGGTCGTGGGCCACCACCTCGACCGCCTCCTTGCGGGCCAGCGAGATCGCCTTTTCCCGCTCGGCCAGGCGCGCGGCGACCTCGTCGTAGCCGCGCTTCTGCTCGACCAGCCGCAGCAGCAGGCGGCCCAGGAAGGCGCAGAACACGAAGGCGCAGAGCGAGGCCAGCACCAGGACCCCGAACACGCCGCGCACCACGGCCTGGTTGTGGGTCCGCTCGGCCTGGTAGCGCGCCGCCGAACGCTCGGTGAAGCGGTCGATGGCCGCGTCGATGCTGCTGGTCAGCGGTCCGGCGTTGTTCTGGAAGAAGGCGTTGGCGCGGCTCATCGTGCCGCCATCCAGGCGCTGGGCGACGCCCGCCCGCTGCAGCACCAGCAGCCGGCCCTGTAGGGTGGAAACCTGCTGCAGCGCCGCGCGCGTCTCGTCGTCGCGGGCCAGCGCCTTCAGGTCGCCGACGATGGCGTCGAAACGGCGATTGGAGCGCTCCAGTTCGACCAGCAGGGTCTTGTCGCCATTGATGACGATCACCGGGACCAGCGAATTCTGACGCATCTTCTCGCCGCGCAGGTCGTGGGCGAGGATCACGGTGCGGGTATAGACCGCGTCCAGCCGGTCCTGGGCGGCCGAGAAGCGGGCCAGGAAGACCAGCGACGCGGCCAAAAGCGGCAGGAAGGCCAGGGCGATCGCCCCCACCAGCACCAGCAGCCTGCGTTCGTAACCGACCATCCGGGATCCTTCCGGCCTTGCGCGGGTCAGACCGCCGCGTGGTCCTTCAGCACGCCCAGCGACACGATGGCCAGGGTCTCCTCGTGGGTGGCCTCGAGGATGACCTGCGGGGCCATGCCGGCGTCCAGCGCCTCGCGCCAGCGGCCGGCGCACAGGCACCAGCGATCGCCCGGCTTGAGGCCCCGGAAGGCGAACTCGGGACGCGGCGTCGACAGGTCGTTGCCGGTGGCCTTGGAGAAGGCCAGGAACTCCTCGGTCATCACGGCGCACACCGTGTGCAGGCCAAGGTCGTGGGGTCCCGTTTCGCAGCAGCCGTTGCGATAGAAGCCGGTCACCGGGTCGAGCGAGCAGGGGATCAGTTCCCCGCCCAGCACGTTGCGGGCCGTTTCGTCGTAGCGCGTGGGGGCCGGTTGCGTGGTCATGGCGCCAGCTTAACCCCGTTTCCGCCTTTCCCGCCATGGCTTCGCCCGCCGCGAGATCGACGCTTCCCGTCCCACGCGGCGGATGCTTTACAGTAGTCGTCCCGTCAGGATGATCCCCGCCATGACCGACCTCGCCCGGCCGCGCCGCAGCGCCCTCTACATGCCCGCCTCCAACGCCAAGGCCGTGGAGAAGGCCCGCACGCTCGACGCCGACGTGATCATCCTCGACCTGGAAGACGCGGTGGCCCCCGAGATGAAGCTGGCCGCCCGCGAGGCCGCCGTCGCGGCGGTGAAGGCCGGGGGCTTTGGCCCGCGCGAGATCGTCATCCGCACCAATGGCCTCGACACCCCCTGGGGCGCAGACGACCTGAAGGCCGCCGCCGAGGCCGGACCCGACGCCGTGCTCGTGCCCAAGGTCAATGACGCCGCCGACGTCCACGCCTATGACGCGGCCCTGCACGCCGCTCCGATCCACACCCGCCTGTGGACGATGATCGAGACCGCCAAGGCCGCCTTCCACCTGTGGGAGATCGGCGAGGCGGCCAAGACCACCCGGCTGTCGGCCTGGGTGATGGGGGTCAACGATCTGGCCAAGGAGATGCGGGCCCGGCAGACCCCCGGTCGCGAGGCCTTCCTGCCAATCCTGTCGCTGGCCGTCGCCGCCGCCCGCGGCCATGGCCTGTCGATCCTCGACGGGGTTCACAACGACATCGAGGACCTCGCCGCGCTGGAGGCCGTCTGCGGCCAGGCCGTCGATTTCGGCTTCGACGGCAAGACCCTGATCCATCCCAAACACTTGGAGATCTGCAACCGGGTGTTTTCGCCGTCGGACGACGAGATCGCCTGGAGCCGGGCGGTGATCGCCGCCTTCGCCGCGCCCGAGAACGCCGGCAAGGGCGCGCTGCGCGTCGAGGGCAAGATGGCCGAGCGGCTGCATCTGGTTCAGGCTGAGCGGCTGGTCGCCGTTTCCGAGGCCATCGCCGCGAAGACGGCGGGCTGATAAGGACCCTCATGCGTCGCCTTCTCGCCGTTTCCCTGTCCGCCCTGCTGTCGTTTCCGGCCGCCGCCCTGGCCCAGGCGCCCGCCTCCGAGGTGGTGACGACCAACCCGCCCGCTCCGGCCCAGACGGCGATCCCGCTGGTGAGCGCCCCGCCGGCCAGCGGCCAGGCCGCGCCCGCGCCGGTCCCCGCATCCGCTGCTCCGCAGGTCGCCGCGCCGCCCGCCGCCGCCGATCCCCTGGCCGACCTGATCGCCGCCAGCGGCCCGCAGACCACCGACGAGGAAGACGAGGCGCCCGCCGCGCCCGCGCCGCGCCACAAGCCGACCATCCTGCCGATCCCGGCGCCGGAGACCGCCGCCCCGGCCTCGCCCGGCGCGCCGATGAGCATCGAGCAGGCTTATGAGCTGCGGGTGAAGGGCTCGATCGCCGCGGCCCAGGGACTGCAGGGTCCGCTCGACGGCGGCTGGATCCTGCGCGGCGCCGACGGCGTGGCCCTCTATTCGCTCCAGATCGCCGATCCGGCCGGCGGCTACGGACCCGTCGAGGGCGCCTGGCGCGACCTGCGCCGTCCCGGCGCCGTGGGCTCCACCGGCCTGATCGACAGCATCGAGCGCACCTATGACGGCGGCGCGGCCGTGCGGTTCATGCCCAAGGCGGGCGTCGGCTCGACCCTGGCGCTGAACGTCGGCCCCGACGGAACCTGGAGCGGCCGGCTGACCGAGGATGGCGCGCCCTCGACCACGGTCGCCATCGAGCGCACGGGCGCGCCGGTGCTGCCGGCCGGCTACGCCGTCGCCACGCGCGGACCGGTGATCTGGCCGCCGCGCGTCGCTCCCGCCGCCACGCGCACCGCCTCGGCCGCTCCGGCCCGCGCCGCGCCGTGCTCGACCAAGGGCAAGAAGGGCAAGGCCCTGAAGGCCGCCAAGGCCAAGTGCGCGGCTGCCGCCAAGAAGAGCGGCGGCAAAGGCAAGGCGACCGCCCGCTCGGGCAAGACCGGCAAGGGCAAGGCGGTCAAATCGGGAAGCCGCAAGAAGGCCGCCGCCAGCGGGGCGCGCAAGAAGCGGCGCTGAGACTGCCAACACCAACACCGGCTTCGCATCCGTCGCGCCGCGCGGGCCCCGTCGACGGCCGCCCGTCGCCGACCGGTCGTCAGGCCAGGACCTCGAGGATCTCGCCCGAACCGACCACCTTTGGACCTTCCTGGATCCGCCAGACCCGGCCGGGATGAATGAGCGGCCGCAGCTCCGGCCAGGCCATCAGCTCCAGCACGATCTCGATGCTCTCGCCGGGCGCCAGGTCCTGTCCGGCCGGCAGCTCGATGAAGCCCATGCACATCTCTCCCGTCCGCAGGGAGAAGTCATGGTTGGGGCGGTAGCTGTGACCGCCGAGCACAGGCAGGCTTCGGCCGCCCTCCTGCTGCGTCAGCAGCCGGATGCGGGCCCGCACCCGGATCGTCTCGCTCTTGGCCACGGCCCTCGCCTTGAAAATCATCGCGCCGCCTCAGCCCCGCCGGTCCACGCGACGCAGCCACTGGCGCAGCACCGCCACGGTCTCTTCGGGTCGATCGGTGAAGGTGGCGTGGCCGGCGCCGGGCACGACCGCCAGTTCCGATCCCCTGGCCCGACGAGAAAAGGCGATGGTCGTGGCCGGCCGGGCCTCGTCGTATTGGCCCACCATGAACAGGGTGCGCGGGCCATCCAGCCGGTCGAGCAGGGGCTCGCCGTCATAGGCCTTCAGCGTGCCGGTCGCCGAAAACTCCGTCGCGCCCCACATGGCCCTGTAGAGCACCGGATTGAAGCCTCGGTCACCGGCCGGCCGATAGGCGCGGTGTGCGGGCGAGGGGGGCTCGCGGGTCAGGAAGGCGGCGTAGAAGGCGTCGGTCGCCGCATCGCAGGCCGCCGTGAACGCCTTGTCTGGCGGCGAGGGCGGCGCTCCTTCGCAGCGGGTCAGCCGATCCTGCACCGCCGCCGGCAAATCGCCGCGCAGCAGGTTGGCGTCGGCGATCCAGCTGCGGGTCGAGACCAGCGGACTGGCCAGCATCAGGCTGGCCAGGGCCGGTAGACGGCGCGCGCCATACTCCAGGGCCACCGTGCCGCCCCAGCTATGGCCCAGCACGTGCCAGCGTGGAATCTTCAGGCCTTCGCGCACCGCCTCCAGTTCGTCGACGAAGCGGCCCACCGTCCAGTTGGCCGGGTCCATCGGATGGTCCGAAAGCCCGCTGTCGAGCTGGTCGTAGAGGATCACCGCCCGCTCGTCCGCCAACGCCAGGGCGTCGAGAAATCCGGAGTGCGTTCCGCCCGGCCCGCCGTGGACCATGACGATCGGCGGCGGCGCGGCGCCCGCCAGGGCCGCGTCGAGGTCGCCGTTGATCCGCCCATAGACCCGGCCGCCGGGAACCGGCAGGCGCACCTCGCGGTCCGGCTTCGGAAAGGCCGCCAGCCCGGGTCGCGCCGCGTCCGCCAGAGCCCCGCGCGCGACGGCTGTCGCCAGGGTCGTGGTCCCGCTGGCGGCCAGCAGGCCCAACAGCTTTCGTCGTTCGATCACGCGCGTCCCCTCATGCCTTCGTGCAACCGGCGGCCCGGGCCGGCGCCGCGCCAGGCGTCCGGACGCGCCGGAGCCTTGCTCCAAGCCGCATCCGGCCATCCGACCGCCGGCACGGTCGGACCTTCGCCCTAGCCGCGCGTCGGTCGCGCGACTGTGACACGGCGCACGGCGCCCCGCGACGCCATCCGCTGTTTCGTCAGTGCGCCTTGGCCTGGCCAGCCTCGGGCTCGTCATCACACGATCGCGCCAGGCCGCCGCTGATCGGCGAACTGGGACTGGCCAGTTCGTCGCGCATCGCCTCCAGCAGAACGTCGACCACCTCGACCGGATCGCGGTGATAATAGTCCGACAGGCCCCGGCCGAGATGGCGCAGCAGGTCGGCCAGCATCATGCCCCAGGCCCGCGCCTCGTCGATCGGCGTCTCGTCATAGGCCCCGATGCGAAGCGCGCAGTGCAGGCCGTGCTCGGCCACCCAGATCCGCGCCAGCTCGGTGGCCGCCGGATCGCGTATGGCCGCGTCCGGGATCGGTTGTTCCTTCATGCCTCGCCCCCCCTATCGCCGCGTCCTGGTCAGCCGTTTCCGTCCTGGCCGCGCCGTTCCGAGGCCGCCGTGCGGCGGGCCGCCCCCTCCTTCTGGCGACGCCAGTAGTCGGCGCCGTCGTCGGGCTTGAACATGGTGCGCGGCGCGCCGGCCCGGGTGACCACGGCGAAGACATTGCCGGCCGGATCGTAGAGCAGGGTGTCACCATTCGATCGCTTCAGGGTCTGGACCCCGGCCGGCGGCTTGGCCACGAAGGCGTGGGTCTTGCGCACATAGTCGTCGACGTCGCGAGCGCCGAAGGCCTCGCCGAACCGCTCGAAGCCGCGCTGGGCGTTCTCCTCGGCGCTGCGGGTGCGGTTTGCGGCCCACATCGGCCGGCCGGCGATCAGCCGCACCGGCGCATCGCGCGGATCGGCCGCCTGCCGCGCGCTTGTCGACGCGTCGGCGACCTCGGCGGAAACCGGCGCGCCGCCGCCGCTGCTGCTGGTTCCCTCGCTCGACGCGACCTGGCCGCCCTTGGGCGCCTTCACCGCCGAAGCCCCGCCGTCGCAGGCCGCCAGCAGCAAGGCCGGCAGGGCCAGAAGTCCGAAACGCCACGCTCCCGTCATGATCGCCACATCCCGTTATTTACTACCTTAACGATTAGTGAACGAAGAAGGAACGCGAGTCGAGTCCCAACGTTAAGCTTTCCGCTCTCCGATGCGCGCCGCGATTGCCTGCGGGCGCGAGGCGCTCTATGCGCGGAGGGGAACCGGCGGACGAGAGGCCTTCAAGGTGAGCGACATCCCGGGCGGCAAGCGCGTGCTTCTGATCGTCGGCGGCGGCGTGGCGGCCTATAAGGCCCTGGAACTGACCCGCCTGCTGCGCAAGGCCGGGATCGGCGTGCGGCCGATCCTGACCAAGGCCGGCGCCGAATTCGTCACCCCGCTGTCGCTGGCGGCGCTGAGCGAGGACAAGGTCTATGACGACCTGTTCTCGCTGACCGACGAGGCCGAGATGGGCCACATCCAGCTGTCGCGCTCGGCCGATCTGGTGGTGGCCGCCCCCGCCACCGCCGACCTGATCGCCAAGGCCGCCAATGGCCTGGCCGGCGACCTGGCCTCGACCACGCTTCTGGCTACCGACAAGCCGGTGCTGATGGCCCCGGCCATGAACGTGCGCATGTGGCTGCACCCCGCCGTGCAGCGCAACATCGCCACCCTGAAGGCCGACGGCGTCGCGTTCGTCGGTCCCGACGAAGGGGCCATGGCCTGCGGGGAGTTCGGACCCGGACGCCTGGCCGAGCCGCCGGAGATCTTCGAAGCGATCGTCGCCATGCTGCGCGGCCCCGCCGCGCGACCCCTGGCCGGCAAGCACGCCCTGGTCACGGCCGGTCCGACCTTCGAAGCCATCGACCCGGTGCGCGGCATCACCAACCGCTCCAGCGGCCGCCAGGGCTACGCCATCGCCGAGGCCCTCGCCCGCCTGGGCGCGCGCGTCACCCTGGTCAGCGGCCCCGTGGCCCTGCCCACCCCGCCGGGCGTGACCCGCGTCGACGTCGAGAGCGCCCGCCAGATGCTGGCCGCCTGCGAGGCCGCGCTGCCGGCCGATGTCGGGGTGTTCGTCGCTGCGGTCGCCGACTGGCGGGTCGACGAGGTGTTCGGCTCCAAGCTGAAGAAGGACAAGGGCGGCCCGCCGGCCCTGACCTTCGTCGAGAACCCCGACATCCTGGCGACCCTGGCCGCCTCGGGCCCCGATCGTCCGACACTGGTGGTCGGCTTCGCCGCGGAGACCGACGACGTCGAGGCCCACGCCCGCGCCAAGCTGGCCCGCAAGGGCTGCGACTGGATCATCGCCAACGACGTCACGCAGCCGGGCGTCATGGGCGGAACCGAAAACGCGGTCCTGCTGATCGCCAAGGACCACACCGAACGCTGGGAGCGCGCGTCCAAGGACGCCGTCGCCCAGGCCATCGCCCAACGCATCGCGGAAGCCCTATGACCACCACGCCCCACATCCCCGTCGTCCAGCTCGCCCACGCCCACGGCCTGCCGCTGCCCGCCTACGAGACGGTCGGCGCCGCCGGCATGGACCTGCGCGCCGCCGTCGAGGAGGACGCGCCCCTGACCCTGAAGCCGGGCGCCCGGTTCATGGTGCCCACGGGCCTGGCCTTCGCCGTGCCGCAGGGCTTCGAGGCCCAGGTGCGGCCGCGCTCGGGCCTGGCGGCCAAGGCCGGGATCACCTGCCTGAACTCGCCCGGCACCATCGACAGCGACTATCGCGGCGAGGTGAAGGTGATCCTGGCCAATCTCGGCGCCGAGGACTTCGTCATTCGTCGCGGCGACCGCATCGCCCAACTGGTGATCGCTCCGGTGGTGCAGGCCGCCTGGAGCCTGGTGGCCGCCCTGGACGACACCGACCGCGGCGCCGGCGGCTTCGGCTCGACCGGCGGGCGCTGAGGCCTGCGGCTATCCGCCTTTCTCGCCGCCTGAGCGGGGAAGGCGGGCGGCCACGTCCTATCGCGCGCCCAGGCCCACCAGCAGATAGCCGCCGAAGCCGGCCGTGAAGGCGGCCGCCGCCAGCCACAGCATGGGTCTGATCAGGGGCAGGGGACGAGGAGCTTGCATCGGGGCGTCCTGGCTCGGCCGAAAGCTCGGCCATGCTTGCAATACGCGCGATCCCGCCCCCCGGTTGCGACCGTGCGCCGTTCTTTATCTCACGATTCCCGCCAGGCGCGTATAGATCGAATTTTCCCTGAAATGGCGATTTCGATCCATTTGCATCCGCAAGTAATCAGTACACGGATCAATATCGCTATACCCGAATGAACGAGTCGATCTCTGCGGCGAGATGACGCAGGCTCATGTTGTTTCTTTCCAGAGCAGCGGATTCCCGGGCTCGAACAATCGAGAATGACGTCAAAATCACGCCGCTCACAGTCATGGATAACATCCATTAATTCTATCGAGCGAAACTCTTCCCAATTCTATCTTGGGAAGTTCTAGAGATGCTCAGCAACCTCAAGGTGGCGCACAAGCTGGTGGTCGCCTTCGCCGTCCTGGTGGCGGCCGTGGCCGGCGCCGGCCTTCTGGCCTGGAACGGCCTATCGTCGATCCAGCGCGTCACCGCCCTGAACGCCGAGAGCTACGCCTACCGGGCCACGGTCGAGAAGGCCTCGGCCGAACTGGTCGAGCAGCAGAACGCCGCCCGCGGCTTCGTGGCCAGCCTCGATCCGTCGTTCGTCAAGAAGTACGAGGACTTCCAGGCCAGGTACGACGAGGCGCATCAGACGCTGAGCGCCGGCGCCGAGCAGGAAGACCAGAAGGCGCGCCTGGCCCAGCTGGACCAGGCCGTGGGCGTGTTCCGCGCCGAGACCCGCGCCCAGATCGCCGCCGCCCAGGATCCGGCCCAGCTGGACGCCGCCCGCCTCGACATCGGCAAGAGCGGTCGCCTGACCAATGTCCGCAAGGCGCTGAAGACCATCGACGAGGCCGAAAGCGCCGAGCTGGCCGCTCGCATCAAGGCACAGGACAAGGCCTTCACCGCCGCGACCCTGGCGCTGGCCCTGGGCGGCGCGGCCGCCGTGGCCATCGCCGTGCTGATGGGCTGGCTGCTGGCGCGCAGCATCGCCACGCCGGTCGACGCCATGACCACCGCCATGCGCCGCCTGGCCGGCGGCGACAACGCCGTGGCCGTGCCGGCGCTCGGCCGTCGCGACGAGATCGGCGCGATGGCCCAGGCCGTGTCGACCTTCAAGGACGCCGCCATCGAGAAGCTGCGGGTCGAGGGCGAGGCCGCCGAGCACCGCCGCCTAGCCGAGGCCGAACGCGGCGCCAACGAAGCCGAGCGCGCCGCCGGCGCCCGGGAGCAGGCCGCCGTCGTCGCCCAGGTCGGCCAGGCCCTGGAACAGCTGGCGGCCGGCGACCTGACCGCCCGCCTCGACCAGGCTTTCCCCCCCGCCTATCGCAAGCTGCAGAGCGATTTCAACGCCGCCATGGGCCAGCTGCAGGAGACCATGGCGACGATCAGCGGCGCGGTCGGCGGCATCAGAGCGGGTTCCGGCGAGATCAGCCACGCGGCCGACGACCTGTCGCGCCGCACCGAGCAGCAGGCCGCCAGCCTGGAAGAGACCGCCGCGGCGCTCGACGAGATCACCGCCACCGTCCGCCGCGCGGCCGAGGGCGCGGGCCATGCCCGCAAGTCGGTCGACGCCGCCCGCAAGGACGCCGAGGCCGGCGGCGAGGTGGTCGAGCGCGCGGTCGCGGCGATGACCCAGATCGAGGCTTCCTCGCGCGAGATCGGCAACATCATCGGCGTGATCGACGAGATCGCCTTCCAGACCAATCTGCTGGCGCTCAACGCCGGCGTCGAAGCCGCCCGGGCCGGCGACGCGGGCAAGGGCTTCGCGGTCGTGGCGTCGGAAGTCCGGGCCCTGGCCCAGCGTTCGGCCGAGGCCGCAAAGGAGATCAAGAGCCTGATCGGGGCTTCCGGCCAGCAGGTCGACGCGGGCGTGGCCCTGGTCGGCCAGACCGGCGAGGCCCTCAGCCGCATCACCGCCGGCGTGCAGGACATCAACCGCACCGTCGCCGAGATCGCCGCCGGCGCCCAGGAACAGGCCACGGGCCTGGCCCAGGTGAACGTGGCCGTGAACCAGATGGACCAGGCCACCCAGCAGAACGCCGCCATGGTCGAACAATCGACCGCCGCCAGCCACTCGCTGTCGAACGAGGCGGCCGAACTGGCGCGGCTGGTCAGCCGGTTCAAGATCGGCGCGGGCGCCAACGCGGTGAAGCGGGCGGCTTAAAGCCCCTCTCCCATAGGGAGAGGGAGGGGCCCAGAGCCTGGGAGGGTGAGGGGTTTCGCCCTCGCCACATTGCCCTCGATCGCGCCGGCACGCCGGCCGACCGCGGAACCCCTCATCCTCCCACGCCTGCGGCGCGGGCTCCTCCTTCTCCCTATGGGAGAAGGGTTTCTGGGGCGGGAGGATCTTGAAAACAAAAACGCCCCGCCCGGTTTCCCGGGCGGGGCGCTGTCGCTTCAGCTCGGATCAGCGGACCAATCAGGCGCCCGGGGGCACCGGGAAGCCTCGGTCGCGCATCAGGGCTCCGATCTTCACGTCGCGGCCGCGGAAGGCGCGGAACTGCTCGGCCGGGTCGACCGAATTGCCGCGCGACATGATGGTCTTGATCAGGCGCTGGCCGGTGGGCTTGTCGTAGAAGCCGCCCGGCGCCTCCTGGAAGGCCTCGGCGACGTCGGCGGTCAGGGTGTCGGCCCACAGGTAGCTGTAGTAGCCGGCCGAGTAGCCGTCGCCCGAGAACACGTGACCGAACTGCGGCGTGCGGTGCCGCATGACGATCTCCTTGGGCATCTTCAGCTTGGCCAGTTCGTCACGCTCGAAGGCGTCCGGATCGATGTCCGCATCGCCCGCCAGATGCAGCTTCATGTCGATCAGGGCGCTGGCCAGGTACTCGGTGGTGTCGAAGCCCTGGTTGAAGGTCGAGGCCTTCTTGATCTTGTCGACCAGTTCCTGCGGGATCGGCTTGCCGGTCTTGTAGTGAACGCAGAACTTGTTCAGCACTTCCGGCGTCGACAGCCAGTGCTCGTTCAGCTGGCTGGGGAACTCGACGTAGTCGCGGGCGACGTTGGTGCCCGAAACCGTCGGATAGGTGACGTCGCTGTTGAGGCCATGGATGGCATGGCCGAACTCGTGGAACAGGGTGTTGGCGTCGTCCCAGGAGATCAGCACCGGCTCGCCGGGCTCGCCCTTGATGAAGTTGGAGTTGTTGGAGACGATCGTCGAGATCGGCTTCTTGAAGCGCTCCTGGTTGCGGTAGGCGTTCATCCAGGCGCCCGAACGCTTGGTCGGACGGGCGTAGGGGTCGAAATACCACAGGCCCACGTGCTTACCGCCGCGCAGCACCTCGTAGACGGTCATGTCGGCGTCGTAGACCGGCACGCCCTCGACCTTCTTGAACTCGAAGCCGTAGACCTGGCCAGCGGCCCAGAACATGCCTTCGCGCAGCTTCTCCAGCTGCATGTACGGCTTCACCTCGTTCATATCGAGGTCGTACTTCGCCTTGCGGACCTTCTCGGCGTAGAAGCGGTAGTCCCACGGCTCGATCTTGAAGCCGCCCTTCTCGCTGTCGACGATGGCCTGCATGTCGGCCACGTCCTTGGCCACCTGCTCGATGGCGGGGGTCCAGACGGCTTCCATCAGGGCCATGGCCTTGTCGGGCGTCTTGGCCATGGCGTTCTCGAGGCGCCAGTGGGCGTGGGTCGGGTAACCCAAGAGCTTGGCGCGCTCGGCGCGCAGCTTGAGGATCTTGGCGATCAGGGCGTTGTTGTCGGTCGCGCCGCCGTTGTCGCCGCGGTTGACGAAGGCCTTCCACACCTTCTCGCGGGTGGCGCGCACCGGCGAGTTGGTCAGGTAGGGGTCCACGCTCGAGCGCGTGTTGACGATGATGAACTTGCCCGGAAGCTTGCGCTGGGCGGCGGCCGAGGCGGTCGAGGCGCGGATCGAGTCCGGCAGGCCGGCCAGGTCGGCTTCGGTCAGCTCGATATAGGTGTTCTCGTCGGCCAGCAGGTTCTGGCTGAACTTCGTGAACAGGCCCGACAGCTCGGTGTTGATCGCCGCCACGCGGGCCTTGGCGTCCGGGGCCAGCTTGGCGCCCGAACGGACGAAGTTGGTGTAGTAGATCCAGACCAGACGCTGCTGCTCGGGCGTCAGCTTGGCCTTTTCGGGGCTGTTGTAGACCGCCTCGATGCGGGCGAAGAGGCCGGCGTTCTGGGTGATCTTGTCGCCGATTTCCGAAAACTTGGCGTCGATCGCCGGCTCGATGGCCTGGTACTCGGGCGAGCTCATGTTCGAGCCCCAGATGCCGTAGTAGCAGGCGACGTCGGCCAGGGTGCGGCCGGTGTCTTCCAGGGCCGCGATGGTGTTGGCGAAGGTCGGCGCGGCCTTGTTGGCGACGATGGCGTCGATCTCTGCCAGGTTCCGCGCCATGGCCGTGTCGACGGCCGAGGTCAGGTCGGAGACCTTCATCTTGTCGAAGGCGGGAACGCCGCCGTACGGACCGGTCCAGGGGGCGAGCAAGGGGTTGGTCTCCGCGGCGAAGGAAAGGCCGGGCGCGGCGGCGCTCGCGGCGGCGGCCGCGGCGGTCGTGAGAAGGAAGGTGCGACGTTGCACGGAAGGCTCTCCGTTGAGTGTGGCCGGACCCTAGGCCAAGGTCGCGGCCCCGTCACATGACAGGACCGTAACCTTTTCGCGAAGGCCTCCCGGCGCATGGACGACGCGCGCGACCGGGTCTAATGCTCGCTGCATGACCATCGGCGTCTTCGACTCCGGCGTGGGGGGGCTGACCGTCCACCGCGCCCTCGTGCAGCGTCTGCCCCAGGCGGACTTCGTCTATCTGGCCGACCAGGCCAACGCCCCCTATGGCGGCCGTCCCGGCGAGGAGATCGTCGACCTGACGCGGGCCGGCTGCGAGCGGCTTTTCGAGGCCGGCGCCAGCCTGGTGGTCCTGGCCTGCAACACCGCCTCGGCCATCGCCCTTCGCCGCCTGCAGCAGACCTGGCTGCCGGGCTACCGCAAGGCGCTGGGCCGTCCGGTCAACATCCTCGGCATCATCGTGCCGACCATCGAGGCGGCCACGGGCCTGCCCTGGGAGCACGAGGCCGAGCGCCGCGGCGACAAGGTCGAGCAGCTCGACGTGCTGGGCGTGTTCTCCACGCAAGGCACGACCAATTCGCGCGTCTACGAGATCGAGATCGACAAGCGAAAGCAGGACCTGGCGGTGTTCTCCCAACCCTGCCCGGACCTGGTGCCGATGATCGAGGCCGACGCCGGGGTGGTCGAGCTGGCCAAGGCCGTCGAGGGCTATGTGCAGGCGCTGAAGACCCGCATCGGCCGCTATCCCGACCGCGCCGTGCTGGGCTGCACCCACTACGAGATCATCGCCGACATCTTCCGCGCCGCCCTGCCGGCCGGCACCCCGGTGATCCACCAGCCGGCCTCGACCGCCGACTCCCTGGAGCGCTACCTCGAGCGTCACCCCGAGTACGACCCGGGAACCAGCGGCGGCCGCGTGTTCCTGACCACCGGCCAGCCCGGCCCGCAGAACGGTCTCGTCCAGAGCTTCTGGGGCGGCCCGCTGGTGTTCGAGAAGGCGTAACGCGAACGGCAGCTGCTGCTTGATTACCTCCTGAGGTTGTCGTCAAATTCCGTCACGGAGCGACCGCAAGGGAGTTGGCGTGGCTATAAGGGAGCACCCGGACACAGGAACCGTACTGATGTGCGATTTCGGTGGCGGCTTTCGCGCGCCGGAAATGATCAAGCGACGGCCTGTCGTGGTCATCAGCCCGAGAATCCGCGGCCGGCCGGGCCTTTGCACGGTCGTTCCGCTGAGCACTACCGCTCCAACGCCTGCGATGGACTATCACTGCCAGATCGACCTTAATCCGCCGCTGCCGGAGAAGTGGGTCAGCCAGGGCCTCTGGGTGAAGGGAGACATGATCTGTTCTGTCTCACTCGACCGCCTGGACTTCATTCGAACCGGGAAACACGATGATGGGCGCAGAAAATACTATTTTCACAAACTTCCCAGACAGACGATTTCAGGAATTAGAGGCTGTGTTCTAGTCGGTCTAGGCCTGTCTCACTTGACAAAGCACCTCTAGAATTCTACATATGTTCTCGTTAGCGGCCCTGGTCTGACCATCCGCGTCTAAGACCCTTTTCGGAGGGCCGTCGTGGAGCGTGGCGACATCAAGCCATTTCACGGCGTAGATTCAGCCCCGCCTCGTGCGGGGTTTTTTCTTGTCTCCGATCCAACGGCGGCGCTTCATCCCGAAACATCGGTCCCGGAGCCCCGCCATGAAGCTCGCCGCCCCCGTTCTCGCCGCCCTGACCCTGCTGGCCGCCGGCGCCGCCAGCGCCGAGGTGCTTGACGCCCAGCCGAACGGCTTTGCGACCAAGCGCAGCGTCGTCGTCGCCAAGCCCGCCGCCGAGGTCTGGGCCGCGCTGGTGCAACCCGCCAAGTGGTGGAGCAGCGAACACACCTGGTCAGGTTCGGCCGCCAACCTGTCGCTGGGCGCGGCCTCGGGGGCCTGCTTCTGCGAAAAGATGCCGAACGGCGGCTCGGTGCTGCACATGACCACCGTCAACGCCCAACCCGGCAAGCAGCTGACCCTGTTCGGGGGCCTGGGGCCCCTGCAGCTGTCGGGCGCGACCGGCCACATGATCTGGGCGCTGGCCGAGAAGGACGGCAAGACCACGGTGACCTGGAGCTACGACGCAGGCGGCTACATGCGCGGTGGCCTCGACAAGATCGCCCCGATCGTCGACCAGGTGCTGGGCCAGCAGCAGGATCGCCTGAAGGCCTATCTGGAGACCGGGAAGGCCGGGTAGGGCCTCAACGCGCCGCCGGTTCGACCACGACCCAGCCTTCGGCCTGGGGCTGGCTGGGCGAAGGATGCGCCGCCCGCTCGAAGGTCCGCGTCCGCGGCGTCCATTCGTCTGGCGCGACCCTCAGGGCCGTCCGGTAGGTGCACCGGAAGCGGCCCGCCTCGGCGGGGCTGCAACGAAGGTCGCGAACACGGGTGCGGGCCGCGTGGGCCATGCCGGCGCTGTCGCCGACCCCGACGGCCTGAATGTCCTCGATCGCGGTGATGCCGGTCTCGATGCGGGCGACGGCCCAGGCGCTGGGCGAGGCGCCGGCGGGAAAGACGTCGGAGGCGCAGCCGCCCACGCACAGCATCGTCAGCAGAAGCAGCCGCCGCATGGTCATCCTCCCGTTCCCGCCGGCAGCTTAACCGGCGCGGAAGACCTGGCCAGCCTCAGTGCAACCCGCGCAGCAGGTCGATGCGGCGCATGGCCTTGCCCGGCAGCGCCGACATCCGGCCCAGCGGCAGGGCCTCGGCGACCTGGCGAACGCCCCAGGCGGCCGAGCGCACGAAGGTGGCCGGCGAGGGCGCGCCGTAGAAGCCGAACACCACGGTCTGGCGGGCGTTGGAAAGCTCGCGCTTGAAGCGGTAGTCCCCGGTGCCCAGGTCCAGCCGGTGGTAGGACCCGGCGTGCATCCCCTTGAGGATGTCCTGGAACAGCAGCAGGCCGGGCGAATAGCGCTCGAACTTGGCGTTGTGGGCGATCAGCCAGCCGTGGATCGTGTGCTTGCCGCGCAGGTGCAGGTGCACCGCCGCCAGCTCGTCGCCCAGGTGCAGGGTGTAGAGGCCGCCGCCGAAATCGCCGTCGCGGCGCTCGAACAGGTCGGTGACCAGCCGGGTGACCCAGTCGGTCTTGAAAAGGTCGGTCTGGCCGGTGGCCAGGAGCTGCTCGCGCTTCCACTCGATCAGCTGCTCGAAATCGGCGCGACTGTCCGACATCGGGGTGTAGCGGCAGGGCCCGACCTCGCGCTCGGCCTTGCGGCGCTTCTTGTCGATGTCCTTGAGCACGCCGACGCCGGCGGTCTTGCGGTCCGCGGCATAGGCCTCGTAGCCGGCCGAGACGTCGACGATCCACGAGTCCGCCTGCCCCCGACCATGTCGGGCCAGGGTCTCGTCGTCGGCCAGCATGTGGCAGAAATCCAGGCGCTGGGCTTTCAGGGCCGCCAGCAAGTGGCGCGGGTCGACGGCCACGTCGGGCGCCGACACCAGGGCCTGATAGTCGCACATCGGCGCGCCGGCGGGCATGGCCACGCCGGCCTTGATCCGCGCGGGCAGGAAGGCCAGGGCCTCGCCGTCGTCGTCACGGATGACGGCCACCTTCACGCGATCGCCCTTTTCGCGCTGGGCGACGGCGACCGCCTTGGCCCATTCGGGCGACAGGAACGGAGAATCCAGGCGTGGCTGCAGCGTCTGCAGGGCGGTCCAGCGGGCGCTGTCCTCCGGCGTGAGCTGCAGGGCCTCGACAACGTCGATCTTCACGGGCGCCCCCCGAGCGCTGATCCGAGCCTCCAGAAGGCCAGCTCGGATCATGACGCCCAGAGATTGCAGTCCGGTTTACGGACCTTGCGTGATCAGTCCATCAGTTTGCGGGTCAGATACGTATATTCGAGCGACACCCGGCGGGCGGTCTCGGCGAGGTTGGCGCTGGCGGCATGACCGCCGTCGACGTTCTCGTAGTACAGCACCGGGTAGCCCAGGGCCTCGAGCCTGGCCGCCGCCTTGCGGGCGTGGGCCGGGTGGACGCGGTCGTCCTTGGTCGAGGTCTCGATGAACACCTCGGGATACTTCTGGCCGGCCTTGAGGTTCTGGTAGGGCGAGTACTTCTCGATCACCGCCAGGTCGGACGGGATCTGCGGGTCGCCGTACTCGCCCATCCACGACGAGCCCGCGCCGATCTGGCTGTAGCGGACCATGTCGAACAGCGGCACCTGGATGACGATGGCGTTGTAGAGCTCCGGACGCTGGGTCAGGGCGACACCCATCAGCAGGCCACCATTGCTGCCGCCCATGATCCCCAGCCGGCGCGGCGAGGTGATCTTGCGGGCGATGAGGTCCTCGGACACCGCGAAGAAGTCATCATAGACCCGCTGGCGATTGGCCTTCAGGCCCTGCTCGTGCCAGCTGGGACCGAACTCGCCGCCGCCGCGGATATTGGCCACCACATAGGCGCCGCCGCGCTCCAGCCACAGCTTGCCCATGGTCGGCGAATAGCCCGGCGTCATCGACGCCTGGAAGCCGCCGTAAGCGTAGAGCAGGGTCGGGGTCGAGCCGTCGTACTTGGTGTTCTTCGGGCGGACCAGGAAGTACGGGATCTTGGTCCCGTCCTTGGAGGTGGCCTCGAACTGCTCGACCACGTGGGTCGAGGCGTCGAACTTGGCCGGGGCGGCCTTGACCTGGTCGAGCTTGCCGGTGGCCGCGTCGGCCAGCCAGTAGGTCGTCGGGGTCAGATAGCCGGTCACGCTGACGAAGATGCGGTCGTCCTTGTCGGACGCCGAACCCAGGCTGACCGTGGAGTTGGCCGGCAGGTCGAGCTTGGTGCGGCTCCAGGCGCCGTCCTTGACGTCGTAGGCGTAGGCCGCGCCCTTGACGTTCTCGAACAGGGCCACGACCAGGCGGTCGCGGGTGGCGTTGACGCCCTGGACGGACTCGCGGGCCGTCGGCCGCAGGATCAGCTTGGCTTTGGCCTTGGCCGGATCGGCCTTCAGCGCGGCCAGGTCGAAGGCGGCCAGATCGCCGGTCTTCAGGCCCTGCTCGGTCCAGTCCTGCTCGACGCTGAACACCAGCTGGCCCTTGACCAGGGCCTGGATCGACGACTTCAGCGGGAAGGGCAGCTTCACCGTCGTCTCACCGGTCACCAGGTGGGTCTCGGCGTTGAAGGTGTCGAGCGGGCGCAGCACGAACACCGCGCGCACCACGCCGTCGTGGTCGCGCAGGGCGTAGGGCGACACGCCGTAGCCGCCGTCGTCCTTGGCGCCGCGATAGACTTCCTTGGCCGCGCTCAGGGGCTGACCGCGTTTGACCAGCTTGACCACGTAGGGATAGCCGGACGTCGTCACCTCGCCCGGCGTCCAGTCGGTGGCGACGATCAGGGTGTCCTTGTCGATCCAGTCGAAGCGGTGCTTGCCCTCCGGCAGCTCGAAGCCGCCGGCGACGAACGTCTTGGTCTTGGTGTCGTACTCGCGCACGACCACGGCGTCCTTGCCGCCGTTCGACAGCGAAACCAGGCAATACCGGCTTTCCGGGGCCAGGCAGTCGCCGCCCTTCCAGACCCAGTTCTTGCCCTCGGCCTTGGCCAGGGCGTCGAGGTCGAGGATCGTCGACCAGCCCGGCTGCGCGGTGCGGTAGCTCTCCAGGGTCGTGGTGCGCCAGACGCCGCGCACGTGGTCGGCGTCCTGCCAGTAGTTCCGCAGGTCGTCCTCGGCGACGAACGACACGCCGGGGATCCGGTCCTTGGCGTTGACGATGGTCAGGGCCGCGTCGTGCAGGCCGGCATAGCGCGCGTCGCCCTGCAGGATCGGCAGGCTGCGGTCGTTCTGGGCCTTGGCCCAGTCGAGCGCGCGCTGGCCCTCGATCTCCTCCATCCAGATGTAGGGATCGTCCTTGCCGAGCTCGGCCAGCGGGGTGCGGGCGGCGGCAGCGGCGGGCGCGGTGTCGGGAGCGGCGTGGGCGGAAACGGTCATGAGGCTCGTGGCGGCGAAAAGGGCCAGGGTGAGCTTACGCATCTAGTGATCCATCAGCTGGCGCGACAGGTAGGTGTAGTGCAGGGCCCAGCGCTTGGCGTTGGCCGCCGGGTCCGCCCCGTTGGCGTGACCGCCGTCGGTGTTCTCGTAGTACATGTAGGGCTGCCCCAGATCGGCCAGGCGGGCCGAGAACTTGCGGGCGTGACCGGGGTGGACCCGGTCGTCCTTGGTCGAGGTGGTGATGTAGGCCAGCGGGTATTTCACCCCGGCCTTCAGGTTCTGGTACGGGCTGTACGCCGAGATCCAGGCGCGTTCTTCCGGCTTGTCGGGGTCGCCATACTCGCCGATCCACGAGGCGCCGGCCGGCAGCTTGGTGTAGCGGATCATGTCCAGCAGCGGGCTTTCCACCACCACGGCGTTCCAGAGGTCGGGCCGCTGGGTCAGGGCGACGCCCATCAGGAGGCCGCCGTTGCTCCGGCCATACGCGCCCAGGTGACGCGGGCTGGTGACCTTGGTGGAGATCAGGTTTTCGGCCACGGCGAAGTAGTCGTCGTACGCCCGCTGGCGGTTGGCCTTCAGCGCCGCCTCGTGCCAGGCCGGACCGAATTCGCCGCCGCCGCGGATGTTGGCCACCGCGTAGGAGCCCCCGCGCTCGAGCCACAGCTTGCCGATCAGCGGATCGTAGACCGGCAGCTTCGACAGCTGGAAGCCGCCGTAGGCGTGCAGCAAGGTGGGGGCCGAGCCGTCGAGCTTGGCGCCCTTCTGGCTGACCAGGAAGTAGGGGATCTTGGTCCCGTCCTTGGAGGTCGCTTCCTTCTGCTCGACCTGCAGCTTGGAGGCGTCGAAGCGGGCCGGCAGGGTCTTGACCGTCTCGGCGCCGGTCTTGGTCGCGTCGGCCAGCTTCAGCTGGGTCGGCGTGACGAAGCCCTCGACCGTGTAGAACACCTGATCGCCGCTGTCGGCGGTGGCGACGATCGAGACGGCGGCGTTGTCGAGACCCGGCAGGCCCTGGCTGCGCCAGCCGAACTCGCCGTGGTCGCTGAAGCTGCGGATGCCGCCCTTGACGTTGTCGTAGATCACCGCGACCACGCGGTTGTCGGTCACCGCCACCTGGTCGATCGACTGGCGCGCGCCCGGGGCGAAGATCGTGCACGGGTCGCAGTCGTTGCTGATGACGATGTCGTCCTTGGCCACGGCCGGCTTGGGCAGCAGGGCCTTGGGGCTGACCGAGACCAGCGAACCGGCCGGGAAGTTGCGGCCCAGCGACGGCATCGGCTCGTAGTTCCAGGGCTCCTCGACCGTCAGGATCAGATCGCCGCCGACCATGCCGCGGATCGACGAGCGCTCGGGGATCGGCAGCTGCGTCGCCTTGCCGGCGTCGTCGAGCAGGAAGGTCTTGGTGTGGAAGAAGTCGGTGGCGCGCTCGATCAGCACCACGCGGTTGCCCTTGGCGTCGCGCAGCACGTGCGGACGGGCGCTGACGTCGGCCTTCTCGCCGCGGAACACCTCGACGGCCTCGCTGAGCGACTGGCCGCGCTTGAGGGTCTTGACCACCATGCCGTAGCCGCTGTCGGTGGTCGTGCCCGCGCCCCAGTCGCGGGTCAGGATCAGGGTGTCGGCGTCCAGCCAGTCGATGGTCTGCTTGCTCTCGGGCAGGAAGAAGCCGTCCTTGACGAAGCTCTTGGTCGCCAGGTCGAACTCGCGCACCTCGACGGCGTCCTTGCCGCCGTTCGAGAGGTTCACCAGGCACCGGTCATGGGTCTTGGGACGGCAGTCGGCGCCCTTCCAGATCCAGTTCTTGCCTTCCGCCTTGGCCAGGGCGTCGAGGTCGATCACCGTCTCCCACTTGGGATCGGCCGAGCGATAGCTCTCCAGGCTGGTGCGCCGCCAGACGCCGCGCACATGGTCGGCGTCCTGCCAGAAGTTGAACACGCTGGTTCCGACGAAGGCCGGGGCGGCGATGCGGTCCTTGGCGGCCAGCACCTTCAGCGCCGCGTCGTGCAGGCCCTGGTAGCGCGCATCGCCGGTCAGGACCGGCAGGGTCTTGGCGTTCTCGGCCTTGACCCAGTCCAGCGACGAAGGCGTCTCGACGCCTTCCAGAGCCAGGTGGGGGTCGGCAGCCTCCTGGGCGCGGGCGGGGCCGGCGGCGAGGAGGGCGAGGGCCAGGGCGGCGGGCGAAACGGAGCGGAGCGTCAGCATGGCGGGGGACGTTAATGCCATTCCCGCCGCTGGCTAGGCCATTTTTGACCCTCGCCAGGGCGGATCGTTCTCTTCTCAGAAAAACCCCCGCGAAAGCGGGGGCCCAGGTGTTTTATCGTCGAGCGCTAAGCGTTTCAGAAAAAGCCTGGGTCCCCGTTTTCGCGGGGATTTTGCGGGATCAACTGAGCCTCAGGCCCCGTCATCCGGGATGCACAGCATCTTGCCGCAGGCCTTGCAGTGCACCGCGTCCGGGTCGTGCTTGCGCAGGCCGCAGTCGGGGCAGGGATAGGTCACCTTGTGCGGCCGCAGGATCGACTGGATCAGGCCGATGAACAGCGACACCCCGCCGATCATCACCGCCATCGACAGAAGCTTGCCCCACACCCCCGGCAGGGTGACGTCGCCATAGCCCGTGGTCGTCAGGCTGGTGACGGTGAAATAGAGGGCGTCCACATAGCCGGCGATGCCGTCGTGACGGCCGGCGAAGGTCGAATAGACGAAGCCCGTCACCACGAAGACGAAGGTCAGCAGCGACGAGGCGGCCTTGGTGATGTCCTCGATGCGGGTGTCGTCATAGCGCCGCGCCACCGTGCGCCAGAAGAACTCGCTGCGCACCAGGGTCCACAGCCGCAGCACGCGCAGGAAGCCGAAATTGTAGAGCCAGGCCGGAAACAGCATGGTGGCCAGCACGAAGAGGTCGATCCAGGTGATCGGCTTCTTCAGCCAGCTCCTGATGTCGCCATGGGCGATGGCGCGGGCGATCAGGTCGGCGGCCAGAAAGGTGGCGACCCCATAGTCGAGCAGGTAGAAGGTCACCCCGTGGTGCTGCATCAGCGGCGCAGCCACGAAGAAGCCGATGATCAGCAGGTCGATCAGGATCACCGCGTAGCGGAACCGCACGGCCGTCGGCGAGGCGCCGTGATAGAGCGCCCGCAGCCGGGCCCGCAGGCGCAAGGAATCATTTTGAACCATCGTCACCGCGCAGGACTCCAAATGAGCAATGAGTCAATAGCGGTTCTTGACTTTTTTGTTCGGTGAGGTATACTCACATCGTAGTCTGAACCTGGGCACGACCTAGAAGTAGGACCGCACCGGGGAGGGGCTACCGCCTCTCCCCCTTCCCTATAAATACACGATACCGAATCCATTCGCGCTACTTGCTTTCCTGTTCAGGACGGCTTGCAGGCGATTGTAATAATTTTTAGCGCCGCTTTTCCTAACGTAAGCGCATGGGCTTTGCTTTTGTTGCAAGAAGTAGGCGCACACATCAGCTGATTGAATAAAATAGCTTTGCGACGAGTCCCTATGTGTAGGGTCTTCGATTATGTTTACGACTGGGATATTTCTAAAACCTCCATATATGCTCGGTATGGGGTTGTAAGCAGCCATCTTCCTCATGAGGCGTTGGAGTTTTCTGCCATCAGTGTTGTCCACTATGGCCATACCTTTGTCGCCCCGGTGTTGACCTGGGAAATTTCCATATCCAATTGTATTTTCAAATCTTTGAAAAAGCGCCTGCCACGCCGAGGTGAAAACATCGTACGTGGGTGGTTTACCTTGTTTATCTACAACGACGCCGGTAATCGATATAAAGTTCATTTTTGCTAGCTCATCCAAATACTGCCTGAGTATGGAGAGCCTGACATGCTTTTGCATGCCGGAAACGGGCGGCCGTCTTATGTATTCAGATGCATGAATCTCCAATCTGGTTGGGAGTTTATGCACTGCTTTCATCGTGCGTCGGAACACGACTAGCTGGTTATGAAAATCGCGCCATCGGCTCTCATGGACGGTGATGCCCACGAGTGAAAAATATCGGGTCGGAGAGCCGCTTAAGCCGCAATCGCCACTTTCATCGACGTACATGATGTACATATGGCGAAGCTAGCTGATCGACGTTTTGTGCACAACGTTGGGTGGCAGCTTTGGGCGGGGTGATACACACTGAGTCGCATCCCCTGCCGCTGAGCGGACTTTTCGACTATATAGCCCGGCCATGAGCCGCACCTTCCTGAAGATGAACGGGCTCGGCAACGACTTCGTCGTCATCGAGACCCTCACCCAGCCGTTCGAACCCTCCGCCGAGGAGATCCGCGCGATCGCCAAACGCGGCCAGGGCGGGATCGGCTGCGACCAGGTTGTGGCCATCGATCCGCCCAAGGCGGAAGGGGCTTCGGCCTATGTGCGCTTCTGGAACGCCGACGGCGAGGTAGCCGGCGCCTGCGGCAACGCCACTCGTTGCGTGGCCTGGCTGCTGATGCAGTCGGGCGGCAAGGACGCGGTGACCTTCGACACCAGCGCCGGGCGCCTGTCGGGCGTGATGGCCGGCGACAAGCGCGTCACCGTCGACATGGGCGAGCCCCGCCTGTCGTGGGAGCAGGTCCCGCTGGCCGAAGAGATGGACACCGCCCGCGTCGAGCTGCAGGTCGGCCCGATCGACGCGCCGTGGGTGCACACTCCTGTCTGCGTCTCGATGGGCAATCCGCACGTGGTGTTCTTCGTCGACGCCCCGGTGACCGACGAGTTCGCCGAAAAGACCGGCAGCCTCGTGGAGCACCACCCGCTGTTCCCGGAAGGCGTCAATGTCGGCTTCGCTCACATCGTCTCGCGTGACCACATCAAGCTGAAGGTCTGGGAACGCGGCGCGGGCCTGACCGCCGCCTGCGGCACCGGCGCCTGCGCCGCCCAGGTCGCCGCCGTGCGTCGCGGCCTCACCGACCGCACCGCCACCGTCGAGTTCGAGAGCGGCCCGCTGGTCATCGAATGGCGCGAGGCCGACGGCCACGTGATCATGACCGGCCCGGTGGCCCTGGAATTCACCGGCAAGCTGCCCGAGACCGTCAGCGCATGAGCGATTTGCACCCCGCCCTCGCGCCCGGCAAGACCGCCGTCGTCACCGGCGCGGCCGACGGCATAGGCCTGGCCGCCGCCAAGGCCTTCGTCGAGCTGGGCCTCAACGTGGTCATGGCCGATGTCACCGGCCGCAAGCTGAAACAAGAGGCCGAGGCCATCGGCGCCCTGGCCGTGCCCACCGACGTCGCCGACCGCGCCGCCGTCGAGGCCCTGCGCGACGTCGCCATCGAGCGCTTCGGCGCCGTCGACGTGCTGATGAACAACGCCGGCGTGGGCGGCGGCGGCGACGCCTTTTCGGGCGACGACGCCTGGAAGCGCATCCTCGACGTCAACCTTTGGGGCGTGATCAACGGCGTCCAGGTGTTCGGCGAAGAGATGGCCGAGAGCGGCCGTCCGGGCCTGATCATCAACACCGGCTCCAAGCAGGGCATCACCCAGCCGCCGGGCGACACGGCCTACAACGTCTCCAAGTCGGCGGTGAAGGCGCTGACGGAAGGGCTGGCCCACACCCTGCGCGAGATCGTCGACTGCCAGGTCAGCGCCCACCTGCTGATCCCCGGCTACACCTTCACCGGCATGACCAAGCGCGGTCCGGGCGGCAAGCCCGACGCGGCCTGGACGCCCGAGCAGGTCGTCCACTTCATGCTGGCCCGCATCGCCGCCGGCGACTTCTACATCCTGTGCCCGGACAACGACGTGCCGCGCGCCCTGGACGAAAAGCGCATGGCCTGGGCGATGGGCGACGTCATCGAGAACCGCCCGGCCCTGTCGCGCTGGCACGACGACTGGAAGGACGCCTTCGCCCAATTTGTGTCTTCTGGCATCAAGTCATGACCGTCTACACGGTCATCAAGGCCACCCCGGCGCCCAAGCCGGAAGTCGGCGAGGAGGGCGGCCCGGCCGTGACCATGCCCGGCGCCAACGGCGTCGACGTCGTCACCTTCGGCTGCCGCCTGAACGCCTACGAGAGCGAGGCCATGCGCGCCCGCGCCGCCGCCGACGGCCTGTCGGACGCCGTGGTGTTCAACACCTGCGCGGTGACCAACGAGGCCGTGCGCCAGGCCCGCCAGGCGATCCGCAAGGCCCGCCGCGAGCGTCCGGACGCGCGGATCATCGTCACCGGCTGCGCCGCCCAGATCGATCCCGCCGCCTTCGCCGCCATGCCCGAGGTCGACCTGGTGCTCGGCAACGCCGAGAAGGCCGCCCCCGGCGCCCTCACCGAGACCACGACCCGCGTGCGGGTCAACGACATCATGTCGGTCAAGGAGACCGCCGGTCACCTGATCGACGGCCTGAAGGATCGCGCCCGCGCCTATGTCGAGGTGCAGAACGGCTGCGATCACCGCTGCACCTTCTGCATCATCCCCTATGGCCGCGGAAACTCGCGCTCGGCCCCGGCCGGCGAGGTGGTCGAGCAGGTTCGCAAGCTGGCCGCCTAAGGCTATCGCGAGGTCGTGCTGACCGGCGTCGACGTCACCTCCTGGGGCGCCGACCTGCCGGGCGAGCCGACCCTGGGCCAGTTGGTCGGCCGCATCCTGCGCATGGTCCCCGACCTGCCGCGCCTGCGCCTGTCGTCCATCGACGCCGCCGAGATCGATCCGGACCTCTTGAAGCTGTTCGCCGAAGAGCCGCGGCTGATGCCGTACCTGCACCTTTCCCTGCAGGCGGGCGATGACCTGATCCTCAAGCGCATGAAGCGCCGGCACAATCGCACCGACGCCCTGAACCTGGTGGCCAGCGTGCGCGCCGTGCGCCCGGACGTCGCCTTCGGCGCCGACCTGATCGCCGGCTTCCCGACCGAGAGCGAAGAGGCGTTCGAGAACACCGTCCGCCTCGTCGAGGAAGCGGGCCTGGCCTTCCTGCACGTCTTCCCCTACAGCGCCCGCCCCGGCACGCCGGCCGCGCGGATGCCGCCGGTGAAGGGCCCCGTGATCAAGGACCGCGCCAAGCGCCTGCGCGAAGCCGGCCAGCGCGGCCTCGAACGCCACCTCGCCGCCCAGGTCGGCCGCGTGCTGCCGGGCCTGGTCGAGCGCGACGGCCTGGCGCGCGCCGAGGACTTCACCGAAATCGCCTTCACCGGCGAGGCGCCGGCCGGCGAGATCGTGGCCTTCCGCGTCACCGGCCATGACGGAACCCGCGTGATCGCCGAGCGGGCCGCTTGAGGCGCCTGCTCGCGGCCGTCCTCGCCGGTCTGTTCGTCGCCCCGGTCGCGGCGCGGGCCGAAGATGCGCCCGTCACCTTCAGCGTCATGACCTACAACGTCGCCGGCCTGCCCTGGCCTGTGAAGAAGGGTCGCGGCGAGGCCCTGAAGAAGATCGGCGATGAGCTGGCCAAGATGCGCGCGGCCGGGACCGAGCCCGACGTCGTGCTGATCCAGGAGGGCTTCCGCAAGGAGATCGGCGAACTGATCGACCGCTCCGGCTATCCCTATGTGGCGCGCGGCCCCAAGCGGAAGCAGCGCGACGCCAGCCTGTGGGCCAAGGGCGAAAAGCCCGACTACCGCCGCGTGGCCTATCGCTGGAAGGGCGAGGGCCTGGGCAAGTGGGGCTCCAGCGGCCTGTGGGTGCTGAGCAACCATCCGATCGAGGACGTGAAGTCCCACGCCTATCACTACTGCGCGGGCCTGGACTGTCTGGCCAACAAGGGCGTGATGCTGGTCAGCCTGAACGTTCCGGGCCTGCCGACCCCGGTCGAGGTCGCCGACACCCATCTCAATTCCAAGGGCGCCTCGCGCGTGCCCCGGTCTCGCAACCGCATGGCCCACCATCTGCAGGCCGACGAGTTCAAGCGCTTCATGGCCGCCGACCGCACGCCCGGCGCGCCGCTGATCGTCGGCGGCGACTTCAACGTCATGCACGCGCCCGACCGCTTCGACTACGTGATGGCCGACTATCCGTTCGAGGTGGTCAGCCGCTGGTGCCACAACCTGCCGGGCGCCTGCGACACCCAGATCTCCTATGACGGCGACGCGCCCTGGCTCGACACCCAGGACCTGATCGGCTTCCTCGACGGCGACAAGGTCGACGTCACGCCGACCCGCGTCGAGGCCACCTTCGACGGCGCGCACGAGCCGGTGCTGTCGGACCACGACGGCTATCGCGTGACCTTCCAGCTGACGCCGAAGAGCTAGCGGCGGCCGCCCCGGCCGTTGCCGCCCTCGACCCCGCCGCGCGCCCGCAGCAGATCGCCCACCGAGGCCCCGTCGATGGTGCAGCGAGCCACCACCCGGTCGTAGGAATGCTTGATCGCCCGGCACTGCAGGTACTGCCGCCAGACCACGTCCTCGAGCATGGTCTTGGCCGCCCGGCCGCCGGACGAATGCAGCTCCGGAGCATAGAAGTCGGAGATCCGCACCTCGATCCAGGTCGAAGGGTCGCTGCTCTTGCCCACGCACAGGCTGTCGCCGTCGCCGACATAGCGGACCGGGCCGTCGAAGCGCGCGCCGGGCGCGGGCAGGGCCCCTTCGCACGGATCGGCCAGCGCCGCGGCCGGCGCCGCCAGGAGCGCCGTCGCCAGAACCACTCCCCAGCCCTTCATCGATCCCTCCGCCTTGCGCGAGAGGAATCGGTACGCCCTATCGAAGCAGTTGTATTTTCTCACGATTTACTAACTCGAACGCATTACTGCATCCGTTGGACACCGCGTCGGGCCTTGCTGTCACGCGGGATCTCGCCTCTGTTGCCGCCCTGCTTGCGGAGGGGATCATGGGCTTGAGCGGCGGCTGCCAGTGCGGCGCGGTGCGGTTTCGGGTGGAGGGCGAGCCCGGCCGCGCCTCGATCTGCCATTGCCGGATGTGCCAGAAGGCGTTCGGCGGCCCGTTCGGCGCTCTGGTGACGGTGAACCAGGCCGATCTGACCTGGACCCGGGGGCAGCGGGCGAGCTTCCAGAGCTCCGACGCCATCCGCCGCGGCTTCTGCGCCGCCTGCGGCACGCCGCTTTCCTTCGAATGGAGCCCCGACAAGATCGACCTGGCCGTCTTCGCCTTCGACGATCCGTCGGCGGTGGAGCCCGTGGTGCAGCTGGCGATCGACACCCGGCCGGCCTGGATGGAGCATCTGGCCGACATGCCCGTGCGTCCGCCGCTGGGCGGATCGGCCGGCCCGGTGGTGTCGAGGCAGCATCCTGATCGGGATACGTAAACGCCAACTCCTCCCCCGTGCAACGGGAGGGGGACCGCGAAGCGATGGAGGGGGCGAGACTGGGCGCCGTGCCTGCCGTCGCCCCCTCCGTCACGGCGCTGATAGCGCCGCGCCACCTCCCCCGCTTCGCGAGGGAGGAGCTAAGACTTCTCTTCCCCGCCCATGAACCCGGGCAGGCTCCAGCCAAACTTGATGGCCCCGGCGCGCAGGCAGAAGGCCGCCGCGAACCCCGCGATCCCGGCCGGCCAGAACGGCACGCGCCACCACTGCAGGATCGCGAACACGGCCGCGCCCAGCAGGGCGGCGGTGATGTAGATCTCGCGGCGCAGCAGCAGGTTGGGCTCCTCGGCCAGCACGTCGCGCACCACCCCGCCGAAGGCCGTGGTGAGGACCCCCATGATCACCGAGGTGAAGGGATGCACGCCCAGGCTCAGGGCTTTCGCCGTGCCGACCACGGCGTAGGCCGCCATGCCCAGGGCGTCGAGCCACAGCAGGGCCCGGAAACGCCAGCCCTTCTGGCCCAGCAGCCAGATCACCAGGGCGGCGGCCAGGCAGGCCAGGATGTAGCCCGGCCGCTGGATCCAGAACACCGGCGCGCCGATCAGCAGGTCGCGCAGCGTGCCGCCGCCAACGCCGGTGATGGCGGCGAAAAAGCCGAAGGTGACGATGTCGTGCTTGCGCCGCGCGGCGGCCAGCGCTCCGGTCGCGCCGAACACGGCGGCGGCGGCGTAATCGAGCCAGAACAGGGCGGCGGCCAAGGGATCCATGGTCTCTAGACGCCATGCTCCGGGGCCAAGCGCAACCGTTCACGCTTCCGTGGCGCTAACCCTGAATCGTAAATCGCGTCTTCACTTTTCCACCCACCTCGCTACAGGAGCGCGGATGAGCGAAAAGCCCTCGCAGAAACAAGGCTGGTTCCAGCGGCTCACCGCCGGCCTGGCCAAGTCCTCCCAGCAGATGACCGACCAGGTCACCGGCGCCTTCACCAAGAAGCCGCTGGACCAGGAACAGCTCGACGCGCTGGAGGAGATGCTGATCGAGGCCGACCTCGGCCCGCAGATCGCCGCCCGCATCACCGACGCCTTCGGCAAGGCCCGCTTCGGCAAGGCCTCGTCCGACCGCGAGGTCAAGGAAGCCCTGGCCGAGCTGATCACCGCCGAGCTGGCTGACCGGGAAGGCCGCTTCGACCCGCTGGGCGGTCCGCGCCCCTATGTCGTGCTGTTCATCGGCGTCAACGGCTCGGGCAAGACCACCACGCTGGGCAAGATCGCCGCCGACCTGACCGATCAGGGCGCCCGCGTGCTGATCGCCGCCGGCGACACCTTCCGCGCCGCCGCCGTCGAGCAGCTGAAGGTGTGGGCCGACCGGGCCGGCGCCGACTTCATGTCCAAGCCCACCGGCAGCGACGCCGCGGCCCTGGCCTTCGAGGCCGTCGAGCGCGCCAAGGCCGAGGCCTATGACGTGGTGCTGATCGACACCGCCGGCCGCCTGCAGAACAAGCAGGGCCTGATGGACGAGCTGCTCAAGGTCATCCGCGTGGTCAAGAAGGTGGATCCCGACTATCCGCACGAGACCCTGCTGGTGCTCGACGCCACCGTCGGCCGCAACGCCCTGGCCCAGGAAAAGGTGTTCGGCAACAGCGTCGGCGTTTCCGGCATCGTCATGACCAAGCTCGACGGCACCGCGCGCGGCGGCGTGCTGATCCCCGTCGCCCGCGCTTCCGACAGCCCGATCAAGCTGATCGGCGTCGGCGAAGGGATCGACGACCTGCAGCCGTTCGACGCCCGCGCCTTCTCGCGCTCGCTGGTCGGGCTGGAGGACTGAGCGCGTGACCGAACAAACCTCCGGGGCCAAGAAGAAGAGCGCCTGGGTGCGCACCGCAGTCGATTACGGTGCACCGATCGCCTTCGCCGCCACCTATTTCGTCACCAAGAACTTCCAGACCGCCACCTGGGTGTTGGTCGCCGCCTCGGCCCTGGCGCTGGTCGTCGGCTACGCCGTCGAGCGGCGCGTGGCCCTGCTGCCGCTGTTCTCGGGCCTGATGGCGCTGATCTTCGGTGTCCTGGGACTCGTCTTCCACAGCGACGTGTTCGTCAAGATCAAGGTCACGGTCGTCAACGGCGCCCTGGCGGCCTTCATGATCGGCGGCGTCTTCCTCAATCGCGCGCCGCTGAAGGCGCTGATGGGTGAGGCGCTGCACATGTCGGACGCTGCCTGGCGGACCCTGACCCTGCGCTATGGCGGCTATTTCGCGGTGGCGGCCATCGCCAACGAAGTGGTGCGCCTGACCCAGGACACCCCGACCTGGGTGAAGTTCCGCATCGCCTTGCTGCCGCTGGCCATCGTCTTCTCGCTGACCCAGACACCCTTCATCATGAAGCACATGGCCAAGCCGGACGACCAAAAGACCCCCGAGCCGCCGGACGCCGGGTTCTAAGGCTCCATCGGGGCCTCTTGCTCAAAGTCATCGTCATCCCGGAAAGCCCCAAGGGCTTATCCGGGACCCAGGGGACCGGGCTCGGTGGTTTGGTTCTCAGTCCTGGCGCTTTCCGGCGCAATGCGGCGGCCCCTGGGTCCCGGCTCTACGCTGCGCTTCGGCCGGGATGACGCCGAAAGTGCGGGTTGGAAGCAATCCGCCGACCACGGACCATCTGTCGTCAAACCGACGCGTTAGCGTGCTAGCTGGACGTCCGTCAGCGGAAACGGGGGCGGACGACATGGCCAAGCACAAGAGCGACAAGACCGCGGCGCGCGAGGTCGGCGTGCTGGACCGCTCGCCCAGCCACCTGCTGCACCGGGTGCTGCAGACCGCTCTCGACATCTATGTGGAAGAAACCGGCGCCGGCGGGATCACCCAGCGCCAGTTCGCGGTGCTGGCGGCCGTGGCCCAACACGAGGGCGTCACCCAGACGGGCCTGGTGAAGGCCACCGGCATCGACCGCTCGACCCTGGCCGACATGGTCGCCCGGATGATCGCCAAGGGTCACCTGGAACGTCAGCGTTCGGAACAGGACGCCCGCGCCAACTCGGTGCGGCTCACCGAGGCCGGCCGGCTGATCCTCGAAGAAAGCCTGCCGCGCGTCGCCGCCGCCGACGCCCGCATCCTGTCGCTGCTGAAGGCCAGCAAGCGCGACGGCTTCCTCGACCTCCTGGCCGAGATGGCCGCGGTCGACCTGACGGCGCCGCGTCCCGAGCCGAAGGCCAAGAAGCCCAAGGCGGAAAAGACCGACAAGCCGAAGAAGGAAAAGAAGGCCAAGAAGGACAAGGACGCCAAGAAGGCGGCCTGACCCGACTTCACCGCGAAACCTCGGCCGTTCGGCGGCGTTCCTTTCAGCCCCAACCTGAACGGCCCTTCATCGCAGCGCCGGAAAACGGCCGCTCCATGGCCTTTCCCGCGACGCGCGCACAGGGCAAAGGTGGAGGTGAAGGAGTTCGCATGACGCAGACCACCATGAACCGTCGCACCCTGATCGCCGCCGGCGGCGCAGGCCTGATGGCCGCCGCCTTCGGCGCGCCGGCCCTGGCCCAGGAGCTGTCGGACGAGGACAAGGCGCTGATCGCCAAGGCCACGGCCTATATCCAGGGGCTGAGCAACGCCAAGGGCCGCTTCGTGCAGACCGATCCCCGTGGCGTGACCACCCAAGGCACCCTGTGGCTGCAGCGTCCGGGCAAGGCCCGCTTCGAGTATGACGGCCCCAACGGCCTGCTGGTCGTCAGCAACGGCAATAACGTCAACATCTTCGACAGCCGCCTGAAGACCTTCGAGAGCTATCCGCTCAGCCGCACGCCGCTGGCCCTGCTGCTGGCCCGCGAGGTGCGCCTGGACCGCGGCGTGAAGATCACCAGCGTGCGCAAGCTCGCCGACGGCTTCACGATCGTCGCCCAGGACGCCAGGCGCCAGACCCTGGGTCGGCTGGAGATGAACTTCAGCAGCGCGCCGGAACTGATCGGCTGGACCATCAGCGACGTGAAGGGCGGCCAGACCCGCGTGCGCCTGTCGGGCCTCGACAAGGTCGGCGCCATCGACCCGAAGCTGTTCGTGCTGACCGATCCGCGCCGCCGCACGGGCAAGCCGGCCACCGGCTGACATCCGTGCAAGCAAGCCGGTTTGTGACATTCTCACAACATGCAACAGATAAGCGGTTTTTCGCTTGACTAAAAGTTTCGGCGTGGCACTTTTACCACGCATGGCGATGAGCGCCCGACCCGCTCTTCGCAAACCGTGCCGGATCTATCCCCTCCCGGCGGCGGCATGAGAGACCTGACTTTCGCCCGGACGCTTCGTGTGTCCGGGCGTTTTTCTTTGTGGTCCGCGAGCGGTGCGGGTAGGGGAGCGGCATGCGCCTCCGTATCGCCACCTGGAACGTCAATTCCGTCCGCCTGCGCGCCGAACAGGCCGCCCGCTTCGTCGACGAAGCCGCGCCCGATGTCCTGTGCATGCAGGAGATCAAGTGCCAGGACGGCGAGTTCCCGCGCGAGGCCTTCGAGGCCATGGGCCTGCCGCACATCAAGATCGCCGGCCAGAAGGGCTGGCACGGCGTGGCCATCGCCTCGCGCCTGCCGATCGAGGACGCGCCCACCTTGATGAACTGCCGCGAGGGCCATGCCCGCTGCGTGGCGGTGAAGGTGGCCGGCGTCGAGATCCAGAACTTCTACATCCCGGCCGGTGGCGATCTGCCCGACCGCGTCGCCAACCCGAAGTTCGACCACAAGCTCGATTTCTACGAGACCCTGACGGCCGCCCTGAAGACGCGCGATCCCAAGGCGCCGCTGATCGTCACCGGCGACCTGAACATCGCGCCGGGCGAGAACGACGTCTGGAGCCACCGTCAGATGCTGAAGGTGGTCAGCCACACCCCGGCCGAGCTCGAGGCCTTCGACGCCATGATCAAGTCGATGGATCTGCTGGACCTGCCGCGCCTGGCCACCCCGGAACCGGAAAAGCTGTTCTCGTGGTGGAGCTATCGCGCCGCCGACTTCCGCAAGTCCAACCGCGGCCTGCGCCTGGACCACATCCTCGCCAGTCCCGGCCTGCGCGACGCGGCGATCGTCGACGGCAAGGTCTCCTCGCGAGTCCACGACGACGTGCGGGAATGGGAACGCCCCAGCGACCACGCACCGGTCACGGCGGATTTGAAGGTCTGATCCCTTTCTCCTTCTCCCATAGGGAGAAGGAGGGGCCCATGCGCAGCATGGGAGGATGAGGGGTTACGACGTCAGCCGGCGTGCCGGCACGATCTTGGGCAATTCGGCGAGGGTATAACCCCTCACCCTCCCATCGCTTCGCGACGGGCCCCTCCCTCTTCCTATGGGAGAGGGTTCTTCAGGTTACTCCGCCGCCGGCGCCAGCTCCGGCAGGTCGAACTTCAGCCAGACGGCCTTGTCCTTCAGGTTCTTCTTGATCCAGTCGGCGTGCACCGCGCGCTCGTCGTCGGTCGAGCGGAAGGGCAGGGGGCGCGGACGGGCGCCGTAGCCGCCGGCGCGGGCGGCGCTGACCGCGTTCACCGCCACGGCGTGGGTCAGTTCGAGCGCGCGTTCCTTGCCGCCCTGCAGTTCGAGATAGACCTCGGCCAGCAGGTGGGAGTCGATCAGCGCCCCGTGCTTGTCGCGGCTGTCGAGGCTGATCTTGAAACGCTTACAGAGCGCGTCGAGCGAGTTGTACATGCCCGGAAAGCGCTTCTTGGCCATGGCCAGGGTGTCGACCCAGCGCTCTTCCGGCAGCGGCGGGCGGCCGCACTTCTCCAGCTCGAAATTGACGAAGCTGCGGTCGAACGCGGCGTTGTGAGCCACGACGACGCTGTCGCCGACGAATTCCAGGAACTTGTCGGCGATCTCGTGGAACTTCGGCTTGCCGGTCAGGAAGGCGGCCGACAGGCCGTGCACCTTCTCGGCCTCGGCCGGCATGTCGCGTAGCGGGTCGCAATACTCGTGGAACGACCGGCCGGTGGGCATGTAGTCCACCACCTCGATGCAGCCGATTTCGACCAGGCGGTCGCCGGTCTTCGGATCGAAGCCGGTGGTTTCGGTGTCGAGGATGATTTCCCGGGCCATGGCCTTTCAATGGGCCGGTTCGACTCCGGCATCAAGCTTGGGGCGCGGTTCTCAACAGGGTCAGGATGTCGCGCACCTGGTCGTGGGCGGCTTGCAGGCCCTTGCCCGTATCGACCACGAAGTCGGCGCGGGCGCGCTTTTCGGCGTCGGGCAGTTGGCGCGCCAGGATCGCCTCGAACTTCTCGGGCGTCATGCCGGGCCGGGCCAGCACCCGCTCGCGCTGGACGTCGGCCGGCGCGCTGACCACCACCACCTTGTGGACGTTTTTCTGGCCGCCGGTCTCGTAGAGCAGCGGCACGTCGAGCACGACGATGTCGTGGCCGTCGGCCTGGGCCTTCTCGAAAAAGCCGATGCGATGAGCGCCGACCAACGGGTGAACGATGGCCTCCAGCTTTTCCAGCGCCTCGGGATCGCCGACCACCTGGGCGCTGAGCCGCGCACGGTCGATCGCGCCATCGACCACGACGCCTGGAAACGCCGCCTCGACCGGCGCCACGGCCGCCCCGCCTACTGAATAGAGCGCATGCACGGCGGCGTCGGAGTCGTAGACCGGCGCCCCTTCGGCCTCGAACATCTTGGCCGTGGTCGACTTGCCCATGCCGATGGAGCCGGTGAGGCCAAGGATGATCACTTCGCGCCTTCCCCAAGGTGCGCCAGGGCGACGGCGCGGACGTCGATATCGGCCGGCGGCGCCCGGCCGAAGAAGGCCTCGAACGAGGGCACGGCCTGCAGCAGCAGCATTTCCAGGCCGTCCACCGTGGGTCGACCAGCAGCTTCGGCGCGCGCCAGGAACTCAGTGCGCAGCGGCTTGTAGACCATGTCCATCACCACGCAGCCTTGCGGCGTCAGGGTCAGGTCGGCCGGCGGACCATCGCCGCCGCCAAGGCCCAGCGAAGTGGCGTTGATGACGAGGCCCGCGTCAGCCAGCAGGGCGGGCAAGGCGTCCTCGCCGGCCGCCACCACCTTGTCGCCAAGGGCGTCGGCGATGGCCTGGGCCTTGGAAACCGTGCGGTTGACGATCCGCACGGCCGGTGCGCCGGCCAGCAGCAAGGCCGCCGCAGCGCCGCGCGCGGCCCCGCCGGCGCCGAGGATCACCACAGGCGCGGCCGAAACCTCGAAGTCCGGCGCCTGGGCGGCGATCGCACCGAGCAGGCCAGGGCCGTCGGTGTTGTCGGCGAAGATCGTGCCGTCCTCGCGGAAACGCAGCAGGTTGGCGGCGCCGGCGAGGCGGGCCAGGTCGCTGGCCTCGTCGGCGCAGGCCAGCGCTCGCTCCTTGAAGGGGATGGTGACGTTGAGACCGCGAATGACCCCGCCGCGGAAGCCGTTCACGAAGGCCTCGAACCGGTCTTCCGAAGGGCCCATCGGCACATAGGCGCCGTCGATCCCGGCACCGGCCAGCCAGGCGTTGTGCAGCAGCGGGCTCATCGAGTGGACGATCGGCTGGCCGCAGACGCCGGCCACCAGGGCCTGGCCGGTAATCTTGAAACTCATGCCTGAAGGGCTCCGTGCAGGCGCAGGAAGTCGAGCAGGCCGGTCATCGGCAGCCCGAGGATGGTGAAGTAGTCGCCGTCTATACGGTCGAACATCTGCAGGCCTTCGCCTTCGAGCATGTAGCAGCCGACAGACGACAGGATCTGCTCGCCGTTGCGCTCCAGATAGCCGTCGAGCCAAGCCTCGCTGAACGGACGCACCGACAGCTTGGCGGTCTCGACGATCCGCCAGATCGGCTGGCCGTCGCGGGCCACGACGACGCCGGAGTGCAGCTTGTGGATTTCTCCGCGCAGCTCCAGCAGGCGGGCGCGGGCGGCCTCGAGGGTGTCGACCTTGTCGAACAGCCGACCTTTCAGTTCCAGCGTCTGGTCCGAGCCGATCACGAGACCCGGCCGCCTGTGGGAAACCTTGACCGCTTTCATCTCGGCCAGGGCGTCGGCGACGTCGCGCGGCGTGACCTCCTCGGCCAGCAGGCCGGCCTTGGCCGCCTCTTCATCCACACCCGAGGCCACGGCCTCGAACGGCACGCCGGCGTTCTTGAGGATCGTCTGACGCGTCCAACTGGTCGAGGCCAGGACGATCGGGGGAGGAGGGGCGCTCATCCCAGCACCTCGACCTGACCGCGGCCGCCCGACAGCAGGTTGATGATCGCCGCGGCGGTTTCTTCCACAGACCGTCGGGTGACGTCGATGATCGGCCAGCCGTTCTTTTCGAACAGCCGGCGGGCGGCGATGATCTCGGCCCGCACGCTGTCGGTGTCGATGTAGTCGCTCTCTCTATTCTCCTTGAGCGACAGCAGACGGTTGCGGCGGATCTGGATCAGCCGCTCGGGCGTGGTCATCAGGCCCACGATCAGGGTGTTCTTCAGCTCGAACAGCTGCTCGGGCGGCGGACGGCCTGGCACCAGCGGCACGTTGGCGGCGCGCACGCCGCGATGGGCCAGATAGATGCAGGTCGGTGTCTTCGACGTGCGCGACACGCCCACCAGGATGACGTCGGCCTGGGTCAGGTCCTGGCCGCCCTGGCCGTCGTCGTGGGCGATGGCGTAGTCCAGGGCCTCGATGCGGTCGAAATAGTCGTTGTTCAGCGCGTGCTGCGCGCCCACGCGCGTGGAGATCTTGGCCCCCAGATAGCGCGACATGGCGCTGACCACCGGATCGAGGGCCGCGATGCACGGCATGTCGAGCTTGCGGCAGCCCTCTTCCAGCGCCGCGCGCAGGTTGGGGTCGATGATGGTGTGCATGACCACCCCCGGCGCGCCGGCGATCTCTTCCAAGGCCCGGTCCAGCTGCCGGATGGAACGCACCAGCGCGTAGATGTGTTCGATAGGCAGGATATCGGTGAACCGTGCACAGACCGCGCGCGCCATGGCGTTCAGGGTCTCGCCCGTGGAGTCCGAAACCAGGTGGATATGGAAGTAGGTCGCGAACCGCGCGGTGTGGCGATCGGCCTCAGGCGACGCACTGTCCTGTGGATCATCCGTTAAGGGTTGCTTTACCACTCTGGGAGCCTTCTGGGGACAAGCGGGCGCCAAATGCGCCCCAGCGCGACGCTGCGCCGCGCCCCTGTGATAAACGGCCTCATTGACGCCGGACAATCCCCAGCTTGAACCTGCCCACCGGGACCTGTGCCCGCGCGTTCTCCCGCGCTTGTGGAAAGTCCTAACGGATGGTTAATTTCCCGTTCACCATCGTCTGGGTTTCGTAAGGAATCTCGTGGCTTGGAAGCTTGTCCACGAAGTTCACAAGGTATGACTCCCATGTGTACCAAGCTGGGGCATACCGAGTAGGGCCTGTTGGAGTTGTCCACCGGGGCGGACTTATCCCCGTGTTGCACTTGCCCTCCTCCTTCCTCCTCTCTTTCTAAGATTCTTATTTTTAAGAAGAATAAGGGGGTACGGGATCGCACGGACTTGAGTGGAACGGCTCGCCGGGATTTAACCGCCGGTATGACGAGCTCTCCGATCCCGAAGTTTCTCTCCGTGCTGGCCGGTGAAACCGCCGAGCGTCCCCCGGTCTGGTTCATGCGCCAGGCGGGACGGTATCTGCCCGAGTATCGCGTCGTGCGGGCGACGGCCCCCGACTTCATCAGCTTCTGCCTGAACCCGGAGAAGGCCGCCGAGGTCACCCTGCAGCCGCTGCGCCGTTTTCCGTATGACGCGGCCATCGTCTTCGCCGACATCCTGCTGATCCCCGGCGCCCTGGGCCAGAAGGTCTGGTTCGAGGCCGGCGAAGGACCCAAGCTCGGCGAGCTGCCTGATCTGGACGCCATGGCCGACAAGACGCAGCAGGCCGGCGAGGCCCTGAAGGCGGTCGGCGAGACGCTCTCGCGCGTTCGCGCAGATATCGATCCGTCGAAGGCCTTGATCGGTTTCGCCGGCGCGCCGTGGACGGTGGCGACCTACATGATCGAAGGCGGATCCAGCGATCGCTCGGGCGCGCGCACCTTCGCCTATCAGCAGGCCGACAAGCTGGACCGACTGATCCAGATCCTCGTCGACGCTACGGTCGATTATCTGGCCATGCAGGCGGCTTCCGGCGCCCAGGCGCTGAAGCTGTTCGAGAGCTGGGCCGAAGGCCTCTCCGAGCCGCTTTTCGACCGCCTGGTGACCAAACCCCACATCGCCATCGTCGAAGGCCTGCGCGCTCGCGGCGTGACCGTGCCCCTCATCGGCTTCCCCCGCGGGGCCGGAACGCTCGTCGAGGCCTACGCGCAGGCCGTGCCGGTGGACGGCGTGGCGCTGGACACCTCGGCCTCGGCGAAGCTGGGGCAGAGCATCCAGAAGACCAAGACTATCCAAGGCGCGCTCGACCCGCTGCTGCTGCGGGCCGGCGGCGCGGCGCTGGACGAACGGGTCGAACAGATGCTCGAGCAATGGGGGCAGGGCCCCTATATCTTCAACCTGGGTCACGGCATTCTGCCCGACACGCCGATCGCTCATGTCGAGCAGGTGCTGAAGCGGGTGACCGGCCTGTGAACCAATTGAAGAGGGGCGCGGAAGCCGGACGACGGATCGCCGTCGTCCTGTTCAATCTCGGCGGGCCCAACGACCAGGCGGCCGTGCGGCCGTTCCTGTTCAACCTGTTCCGCGACCCGGCGATCATCCAGGCGCCGTTCTTCGTTCGCTATCCGGTCGCGGCGCTGATCTCGACCACCCGGGCCAAGTCGGCGCGCGCCAACTACGCCCTGATGGGCGGCGGCTCGCCGCTGCTGCCGGAAACCGACAAGCAGGCGCGGGCGCTGGAGGGCGTGCTTGCCGAGCGCCTGCCGGGCGATACGGTCAAGGCCTTCGTGGCCATGCGCTATTGGGATCCGCTGACCGGCGAGACGGCCAAGGCGGTGAAGGCCTGGAAGCCCGACGAGGTCGTGCTGCTGCCGCTTTATCCACAATACTCCACAACGACGACGGCCTCGTCGCTGAAGACGTGGAACAAGGCCTACCGCAAGGGGCCCGGGCGCTCGACGACCGTCTGCTGCTATCCGACGGCCGAGGGTTTTGTGCAGGCGCACGCGGATCTGATCCGAGCCGAGTACGTCAAGGCGGGTTCGCCCCGGCCGGCGCGGATCCTGTTCTCAGCCCACGGCCTGCCGGAAAAGGTGATCATCGCCGGCGATCCTTACCAGCGCCAGGTCGAGGCCACGGCCGCCGCCGTGGTGGAAAAGCTCGGCGACATCCTGGGCGAGGGCGTCGACTGGAAGATCAGCTACCAGAGCCGCGTGGGCCCGCTGAAGTGGATCGGCCCATCCACCGACGACGAGGTCAAGGCCGCCGCCGAAGCGGGCCTGGCCCTGGTGGTCACGCCGATCGCCTTTGTCTCCGAGCACATCGAGACGCTGGTCGAGCTGGACGTCGAGTATCGCGAACTGGCCTACGAGCACGGCGGCTCGATCTATGCACGCGTGCCCGCGCTTGGCGTATCGCCCGCGTTCATAGATTGTTTGGGGACTCTCGTGACTGAGGCGCTTTCTTCGCAAGCATCGCAGGTCTGCGGCAGCGACCGACCCTGCCCCCCCTCTGGAGCCCGCGCGTGACCGACTTCCTGGTCGAGCATTTCAACCTGATCCGCGGCCTGCACATCCTGGCCGTGATCGCCTGGATGGCGGGGATGCTCTACCTGCCGCGCCTCTACGTCTATCACACGGGCGCCACGCTCGGCTCGGAGATGGACGCGACCTTCAAGGTCATGGAGCGGCGGCTGCTGCGGGGGATCATCAATCCGGCTATGATCGCCGCCCTGGTCTTCGGCCTGGGCTTGATCATGGCCGACGGCGCGATCCGGGGCTGGGATTTCCTCCTGAAGCCCTGGATGCTGGCCAAGCTGGCCGGCGTGTTCTTCCTGTTCGGCTGGCACGGCTTCCTGTCGAAGGCCCGCAAGGCGTTCGAAGCGGGCCAGAACACCCGCTCGGAGAAGTTCTGGCGGATGACCAACGAGCTGCCCTTCGTGGCGGCGATCGTCATCGTGCTGTCGGTGACGACCAAGTACCTGAACTAGTGGGGCGCCTGGCCCCGCTTTGTCCCAACCTTATCCCCCGCCTGGCGATGGAGCCCCACAGGACTCCATCGGTAGCGCTTGACCCCGAACCCGCCTTGTGGTTCCCGTCTTGGTCAGACGTTGCGGCCATACCGCAGCGTTCCCGCCTTTCACGGATCGCGCCCGTCCTGGTGCGCCTCATGATCCGTTCCCCTGATCGATCCGCGCCGTCGTGATGGCGCGACCCCATCGCCGCCTTCGCCTGAAGTCGGCTGAATTTCTATCCAAGCCCGGATCGTATCCGGGCGACCGCGAGTCTATGCATGACTGAAGAAACCGATCCGCAAGCCCCGCTCGAGCTGGACGCCCCCGTGGAAAGCACGGAAGAGGCCGCCGTCGAGATCGTCGCCGAAGCCGCTGAAATCGCCATCGAGGGCGACGCCGGCGACGAGGACGACAACTCCGAGATCACCGCGGCCATCGCCGCCATGGGCCTGACGCGCATGTCGCTGCAGGAACTGAAGGAAAAGTCCCCGGCCGACCTGCTGGCGTTCGCCGAGACCTTCGAGGTCGAGAACGCCAACTCCATGCGCAAGCAGGACATGATGTTCGCCATCCTGAAGACCCTCGCCGAAGAAGGCGTGGAGATCTTCGGTTCGGGCACCATGGAAGTGCTGCAGGACGGCTTCGGCTTCCTGCGCTCGCCGGAAGCCAACTACCTGCCGGGTCCGGACGACATCTACGTGTCGCCCTCGCAGATCCGCAAGTTCGGCCTGCGCACCGGCGACAGCGTCGAGGGCGCGATCCGTTCGCCGCGCGAAGGCGAGCGCTATTTCGCCCTGACCAGCGTCTCGAAGATCAACTTCGAGAGCCCGGAAAACGTGCGCCACAAGGTGCACTTCGACAACCTGACGCCGCTCTATCCCGAAGAGCGCCTGAACATGGAACTGCCCGATCCGACCATCAAGGATCGCTCGGGCCGCGTCATCGACATCGTCGCTCCGCTCGGCAAGGGCCAGCGCTGCCTGATCGTCGCCCCGCCGCGCGTGGGTAAGAC
>CBINOL010000001.1:0-129542 GCA_966252285.1 uncultured Caulobacter sp. | reverse complement strand
CGGCCGCGCGGGCGGCGGCCTGGGCCGCGGCGGCGGCGTCGCGGGTGGCGGCGGCGCGGGCGAACGAGGCGATGGCCCGCTGGCTGGCGCTGGCGTTCTGGGCGGCGCGGGCGGCTTCGGTCTGGGCGCTCTGCGACGCCGCGGCGGAGGGATTGACCCCCGCGCCCCGACCGCCGAACGCGCGGCCGCCCTGGGCCTCGGCGACGCCGGCCAGCATCATGGAGCCGAGCGAAGCGCCAACCAGCAGGCGACGGCGCAGCGTGGGCGAGTCGAGACGGATCATCGGACGGTCTCCGGAGGAGAGGCGAGGCGCATGGCGCTCGCCTGACAATGGAAAGGCCAGGACGGGCGCGGCGCGCCGGCGACCTGGAAACAGCGAAGGGCGGGGCGGGTCATGGCTGACCCGGACGTGTGGGAAGCGGCGGCCGGCTGGGCCGCTGCGGATGGACCGAGACGCCGAAGCTGGAGCCCAGCCTCTGGCGCGCGGCGGTCTGGCTGGCGACGCCGGTCCGGATGTCGGGCGACCGCGCGCCGACCACGGTGACGTCCAGCGGACCTCGGGCCTGGCTCTGGGCCAGGCGGACGGCTTCCTGCAGCTGGGCGGCGGCGCACTCGACGTCGCCCGCGCGCTCGCCGGCGATGTCGACCTTGACGCAGACCGTCGCCGGCCGCGGGCCGCCTATCCGGTCCTGGCGCGGCTGCGCCGCGGCGGGCGTCGCCAGGGTCAGGAGCAGCAGGCAAAGAAGGCGGACGGGCCCGCCGGCCGCGCGGGCGCGCCGCTCCGTCCACCGCGAGGGGGAGGAGCCGTGACCCGTGATGTCGGCGAAACCCGTCCTCATGGATCAGAAGCGGGTCTGCAGGTCGATGAACAGCTTGTCGACCGACAGCGGCGCGTCGGCGATCTCCTCGCCCGACAGCCAGCGGAAGCCGATCGAGGTGCTCTTGCCGAAGGCGTAGTTGCCGCCGGCCGTCCAGCCCTTCGAGTTGGTCCCGCCCATGTGGAAGTCGCTGTCGTTGAAGCCGTCCACCACCGCGTCCGACTCCAGGTAGCGGTAGCCGAACTGCAGGTTCCAGTCGCCGCGATCGATCAGGTCGAGCTTGCCGACGGTCAGCTTGGTCGCCCAGCCTTCCGAGCCGCCTTCCCAGGTCCCCGGCACAAGCAGCGAGCCATTGGTGTTGCTGGGGTCGGGGATGGTGCGCGTCGGGCCCAGGTTGTTGACCGCGAGAGCCCGCATGCGGCTGGCCTTCACGCCCAGGTTCTTGACGTACTCGCCGTCGAGGCGGACGCGCGAACCGCCGCCCAGGGCCATCTCGACGCTGCCGCGCAGGTTGACCACCTCGAAGTCCGAGACCAGGCCGAAATACTGGTTCTCGGGGCTGCCGATCGGATCGAGCGGATTGGCCACGACGGTGCGGATCGGGAACATGGTGTTGCCGAACTGCTGGAACTGCGGGCGGGTCGGATCGGTGTCGCAGACCACTTCGTAGTACTGGCAGGGCCTGGAGACCTCGCCGCCGACGCCGTCGAAGTTGAAGTAGCCGGCCGCCAGGCGCACACGGAATTTCTCGGTCGCCTGCCAGTCCAGACCCAGTTGGCCGGCCAGCAGGTACTTGTCCTTGCTCTCGTACGGACCGCCCTTGCCTTCCGGCGCGTTGCGCGAACCGAAGTCCAGGCTGGTGTTGAAGATCGGGAAGGCGCCGGCCGCGCCGAACACGGCGAAGCGCTCGCCCAGGTTCCGTTGGCCCGACACCGCGACGCCGTCGAAATTCAGGTCGTCGTCGAACAGGATCTCGCTGGTCCAGAACGGGTTGGCGAAGCGGCCGATGTCGAGGTTGAGGCCCTTCACCGGCGTCAGGCGCAGCGAGGCGCGGTCGAGCCAGATCTGGTACTTGCCGAAGCCCTCGGCGCCGCCCAGCGTCTGGTTGGTCGAGATCGGCGAGCTGTCGTTGCCGGTGGCCAGGCGCAGGTCGGCGCTGATCCAGTCGTCGATCCGCGCGTGCAGGCCCAGGCGCGCCCGGATGCGCGCCCGCTGGCGGTTCTCGCGGGTGTTCAGGTAGGGCGGGCCGACATAGCCCGGCGTCTTGTCGTTGATGTTCTGCGGGTCGCCGGCGTTGATCGCGCCGAAGTCCTCGAAGATGTCGGCGTTGCCGTCGTCCATGAAGACCCCTTCGCCGCGCACGCGCAGGTCGCCGCTGAGCGACAGGCGGCGGGTCCATTCGGGCGTCTCGCCGGGACGCGACCAGCCCTCGGCCTGGGCCTGCTGGCCCAGTTCGGCGCGCAGCTCGGCCTTGATCTGGTCACGCACCACGGCCGGCACATAGGGGATGGTCTGGACGCCGTCGGCGACGCCGGCGGGCGGGACCGGCGGCAGGGCCGGCCTGGCCACGGAGGCCTCGGCGATCAGGGCGTCGGCCTCGGCCTGGCTGACCAGGCCCTTGGCGACCATCAGCTGCAGCAGCCTGGTGGAGTCGACGCTCTGGGCCAGGGCCGGCGAGGCCAGCAGCGAGACACCGGCCACGCAGGCCAGCAGGATCGGCTTCAAGCCGGGACGAACGGGGCGGTCGAACATGGAAGAAGTTCCCGTAGGAGGATTGGGGGCGGCGCGGCGGGGACCCGACATCGTCAGGCGCCCGACCGGCCGCTGATTTCGATGAGCATCACCGGCAGGCCCGCCGGCGGCGGGGCGCAGGCGTGGCCCGTCAGGACCTGCTCGAGACGCGCGTTGCGCTTGGGATCGGTGCTTTCCAGGACCTGGACGCTGCTGACCCTGCCGTCTGGCGCCATGGCGACCTTGAGCTGGGCCACGAAGCGGCCGCGGGTCAGCTCCCGGTCGGCCTGGGTCCGGCGGACCAGGCAGCTGGACGTGGCCGCGCCATAGGCCGCGAAACTGATCCCGCCGCCCGGCTTGCCGCCGATGCGACCGCCCGAGCCGTCGCCGCGGGCCAGGCCGTAGCTGGATGGACCGGCCCCTTCGCGCGCCGTCAGGGCGTTGTCGCCCACGGTGGGCTCGGAGGACTTGGCCTCCGGCGGCGGCGGCGTGTCCTGCGGCTGCTCCAGGGGAACCGGCGTCGGCACGGGCTCGGGCGGCTTTTCCTGCACCACCGGCTCGGGAGGCGGCGGCGGAGGGGGCGGCGGCAGGATCACGCGGGTGGTGCGCGTGTGGTTGGGACGGTCGGTGACGGTGACGCGGGTCGCCAGCATCCAGACCGCCGCCAGCACCAGCACCACGCCGCCAGCGACCAGCACCCGCCCGACGACCGGAGAGGACCGGCGGCGAGGACCGTGCGGATCGTCCGGATCGCTCAACAGGGCGGAGGTCATTACTCGCCTCCGCCGGGCGGCCGGGTCGAGGCCATGCCCAGAGACGGCACGCCCACCTTCGAGCACAGGTCGAGGACCTGCATCACCCGGTCGTACTGGACGGTGCGGTCGCCGCGCAGGACGATGGCCAGGTCGGGCGTCGTGGCGATGCTGGAGCGCAGCTCCGCCTCGAGCTCGGCCAGGGACACCGGCACCGCGTCGATCGACAGCGTGCCGTCGTTGCTGACCGCGATGACCCGCGACTTGGGCTCGTTGAGGGTCTGGGCCGAGGAGGCCGACGGAAGGTCGACCTTGATCCCCTGCACGGCCGCGGTCGTCAGCAGGATGAAGATGATCAGCAGCACGAAGGTCAGGTCGACCAGCGGGGTGATGTTGATCTCGTTGTAGGGTTGCTTCTTACCCTGGACCTGCATGGCTGGGCGCTCCCCTATTCGGCCGCGATGGCGGCGGCGGGAACGTCCTGCCAGGTCTCGGCGATGCGCTTTTCCAGCTCGTCGACGAAGATCTGGTTGTCCGTGGAGACGTCGTCCACACGGCTCAGCAGGTAGTTGTACCCGAACAGCGAGGGGATCGCGACGGCCAGGCCCGCGACGGTGGCCAGCAGGGCGGCGGCGATGCCGGGGGCGATGGCGTTGATGTTCACCTCGCCGGCGGCGGCCACCATGGCGAAGGTGATCATGACGCCCAGGACCGTGCCCAGCAGGCCGATGAACGGACCGCCCGAGATGGCGATGGTCAGCAGCACCATGCTGGCGTTGAGCTTGCGGCCTTCGCGGATCTGGCCGGCGTCGAGCGCCGAGCGGATGGCCGCGATCGACTGGGCGGTGACGGCGAAGCGCGAGCCCGTGGCGTGGTTTTCCTTCAGGCGGACTTCCAGCTCGCGACGGCCGATCAGGTAGAGGCGGGCCAGCGAGGAGTCGCGGACGTCGGCGCCGAGATTGAGGGCCGGCAGGCCGTCATGGTCGCCACGGGCCCCGCGGGCGTAGATGTCGAGGAAGGACTCGTTGGCGCGCTTGACCCGGCCCAGCAGCAGGCTCTTGGAGATCATCACGCCGATCGCCACGGCCAGCATCACGGCCAGAATGGCGATGACGATCCAGGCGTCGACTGTCAGGGCCTTGAACAGGATGCCGAAGTAGTTGTGGCCGCCGCCCGACTTGGCCTCCTCGGCCGTATCGGTGGAGACGAGGCGCGCGCCCTGGCCCTCGCTGGCCGCGGCCAGCTGGAAGACCGACTGCGGCAGCGCCGCGCCGACGACGCGGAACTCGTCGATCTCGCCGGCGAAACCCTGGCCCAGCAGGGCCGGACCCGAGGCCGCGCCGAGGGCGCCGGAGACTTCGCCCGCCGGCTGGCCGCCGACATAGAGGCGCGAGACCTGGCCGTCATTGACCAGGGCGACGTGGGCCCAGGTCCCGTTCGGCAGGGCCGCGCCGGCCGAGCGGGCGCCGCCGGCCTCGACGAACAGCTTGCCCGTCTCGCTGACCAGCGCCACGCCGCCCGGCAGCGAGAATAGCTGGCCGCTGGCCGACGGCTTGACCCAGAAGCTGACCGACAGCGGGCCGCCGCCGAACGCCTGAACCGGCGCCTCGACCGGCGCGGCGCCGTCGAGCACCAGGCTGGAGCCGATCAGGCCGCCGACATTGCGGGCCTCGCCGCCCCGGCCGGCCAGTTCGTTGCCGCTGGCGTCGGTCGGCGCGCCGGCGTTGTCGAAGTGCCAGACTAGCTTGTAGTCGGGGCCGTAGGTGCCGGCGCGGTCCTGGCCGCCGGCCGCCTTGTCGTTGCCGTAGTAGGCGTAGACCGCCGCCGGCTGGCCCGGCTGCAGGTTCTGGACGTCGATCCAGACCAGCGCCTGCTGCTCGGCGGCGTCCCAGCGCTCGATGTGGAACTTCAGCGGCGTGCGGTCGTCGCCGGCCACGAAGCGCAGGTCAGAACCGTCGGGCTTGACGTCGGCGAAGTTGAAGTTGCCCGAATGCAGGCGCACCAGCACCGGGGCGCGGGCCACCTCGCCGGTCACGCCGGCGGCGGTCGTGTTGAGATTGATCCGGGTACGGTACGAGTACTCGGGCTGCCACCAGGCCAGGGCCGGGGTCGCTGCCACCGTCGCCGCCAGGACGGCCATCACGCCGCCGACGACGCACTTCCTAAGGCGCGCACGAATAGTCATCAGAATTCCCCCCAGATGCGGAAGCTTGTGGTGAACGGGCCGACACGGCGGCCCGGCATGGAGATCAGGGGCGTGCCGACATCGACCGTCCCGTTGAGGTGCTTGAAGAGGCGGGCGTTGACGCCGACGCCGATGCTGCTGAGGCCCTGGTTGTCGTTCTGGCCAGGCAGGCGGTCGTGGATCCAGGCGTAGCCGGCGTCGACGAAGCCGTGGACGCGCAGCTCGTCGACCGCCGACCAGTCGGTCAGCAGCTTGGGCGAACGCAGCTCCAGCTGGAACGCCAGGCCGTAGTCGCCCATCGACTCGCTCTCGCGGTAGACGCGGACCGAATTGACCCCGCCGAGCGAGAACTGCTCGTTGGCGATCAGCGGACGGTCGGTCCACTGGGCGGTCAGGCGGCCCGAGGCGATGAAGTCCCTGGGCAGCTCGCGCTCGTAGGCGCCGTCGAACTTGATCGCGAAGAAGCTGGGCCGGGCGTTGTAGCGCTTGGCGTCGAACGCATCGCGGCCGTCGCCCAGGCCCCGCACGCCGAACACGCCGGTCAGGGTGGCGTCGGCCCGGCGGTCGTCGCCCATCCAGTCGCCGCGCCAGGCGGCCATGACCGGGAAGTACTCGATCGGCGCGGCGGCGCGGTCCGAGCCGAGCACCACGTCTTCCTTGAAGTGCTTCCAGTCGAAGCCGGTCGTCAGCGAGTGGTAGAAACCGTCTTTGCCGCCCAGCGCCTGGATCAGCCGCAGGCCGACCACGTCGCCCTTGCCGATCACGTTGGTGCCGCCGATCACGGCGATGTCGCTGTCGGAATGCATCGCCGAGACCAGCAGCTGCGTGCCGGTGCGCAGGCGCGTCATGTAGTTGGCCGAGAAGACGGTGCCGTCCTCGGTGCGATCCGGCGCGGTCTGGGCCGACAGGGCCAGGCTGTCGCCCCGGCCCCAGAGGTTGTCGTGGCGCAGCGACAGCGCCGAGCGCAGCTTGCTGGTCGAGGCGCTGTAGTAGTTGTTGAGCTCCAGCGAGCCGTGCCAGGCCGAGCTCTCCTCGACGGTCAGGGCCACGTCCAGCGTGCCCGGCGCGGCGCCGGCCTTGAGCTCGGGCGTGACCTTGCGGGTCGGGTTCTGGTTCATCGCCACGACGTCGCGCTGGAACGCCGGAAGGCTGGGCGTCAGACCCGCCGCCAGCGACGGAGCCTGGGCGCGCACGGCCTCGGGCTTGCTGGCCCCGGTGACCAGCACCTGGCCGATCTTCTGCTCGAGCACTTCGAGCTGGAGGATCCCGGTCTCGACCGACTGCTCGGGGATGTAGACCGCCACGGCGATGTAGCCGCGATCCTCGTAGACCTTCTGCAGGGCCGCGCGCGCCGCCTCGATGTCGTCGGCGGTGCGGTCGGGACCCATGAACGGATAGACGGCGCGCTCGACGGTGTCGGCGTCGAGCACGGTGTTGCCCTTGACCTGGAAGGCCCGCACCTCGAAGCGCGCCGGCTCGGCTTCCGGGGCCGCGTCCTGCGCCGCCGCATGGCCCGCGACGGCCAGCGCGGCGGCCGCCACGTGCGCCGCCGCCACGCCTCCGGCGAGGCGTCTTGTCTTTTGATCCAGCATCTATCCCCCGATGACGCTTCGGTCAGGAAGCCGTCAGCGCCTCGAACTTGGTGTCGGGGGAGAGACACGCGCGCCGGGTACAGGCGCAAAGAAATCGCGTGAAGATTTCGCGACACTTGCGAGGGGGAGGAAAGCCCCTCAGGCGACCAGGACGACGCCCCCGGGCAGCGCGGTGGCGCTGACGCCGTAGGCCAGCTTCAACTGGTCGACCACCTGATCGAGGCGGTCGGTCTGGAAGGCGCCGTTGACCCTCCGATCGCGCAGGCTGGCGCTGGCGATGACGATGCGCCCCTCGCGATAACGGTTGATCTCCTCGATCACCGCCCCCAGCCGCTCGTTGCGGAACACCAGAAGGCCGCGCCGCCAGGCGCCATCCGTGGACGGATCGATCGGGGCCGGCGTCGCCAGGCTGGCCTGGTCGTAGGTGACGCTGTAGCGCCCGGGCAGGTCGATGGTGCGTCCGGCCGAGCGCACGCGGGCGGCGCCTTCCAGGCAGGACACCCGCACCTCGCCGTCCAGGCAACGCAGCGACAGCCGCGCCCGGCTGGCCGTCGTCTCGCCGTCGCCGGCGACGATCGACAGGTCGGCGTCCTGGTCGATCGAGACCAGCGCCTCGCCGGCCAGCAGCTCGAAGGCCCCTGGACCGACGTCCTCGCGCCGGGCGATCCGCGTCAGGGTGTTCAGTTCGGCCGACACGCCCCGGGCCAGCTGGACCGTGCGGGTCTCGCCCTTGGCGGTTTCGAAGTCGACCGCGCGGCCGGCCGGAAAGACGGCCCCGCGGCCGACCAGCACGGCGATCCCGGCGGCCGAGGCGGCGACCGCCCCGCCGACCAGGAACCGGCGGCGGCTGTGCGCGGTCGGCGCCGTCCGTTGCGGCGCGGCCGTCTCCTGCGCCCGCAGTTCGCCCGCCGCCTGACGGACCAGGCCATGCAGGCGGGCGGCCTTGCGGAAGGCGGCCTCGTGGCGCGCGTCCGCGCCGCGCCACGCCGACAGGGCGCGGGCGTCCGCCTGCGTCGCCTGTCCCGACAGCAGCAGGCTCACCCATGCCTGGGCCTGACCGGCGACGTCGTCGCTCACATCGCGCTCCCGCAAGCCTTCCCGAAATCCCTCGCTATGGATCATGACGCTTCAGGACCGGGTTGGCGCAAGAATACGACCTTGGGCTGGTTCAAAATCCGCTGCAGCTCCTCTGTCGCCAGCTTCAGCTCGTGTTGCACGGTGCGTTGGGCGATCCCCTGGCGCGCGGCGATCTCGGTGGTCGAAAGCCCGTCCAGCCAGGCGGCGGTGCAGATCGCCCGCCGCCGCTGCGACATCCCGGCCATGGCCGCCTTGACCCGCGCCAGGTCCGATCGCGCCTCGGCGATGGTTTCGGGATCGGGGGTCTCGTCGGGCACCTCCAGCAGGGCCGAGACCTCGTCGAAGGTCAGCAGCCGGCGGTCGCGCCGCCGGGCGTTGGCGGCGATGTTCAGCGCCATGTGATAGAGATAGGCCGTCGGGTGACGCACCTCCTGCGCCGGCCCGCCGCTCGACAGCTTGACGTAGGCGTCCTGCAGCGCGTCGCGGGCCTGCTCGCGCGAGCCCAGCCGCGCGCTGACGCCGGCCAGCAGCGTCTCGTACTTCTCGACCAGATGCCCTCTCAGGCGCAGCGCCGCGTCGGTGACCATGCCCTCGTCCCGACGCCGATCAGCCGGCCGCGCGGGTGGCGGCCGCGTAGCGCAGCGGCACCACCAGGTCGATCGAGCCCGGCAGGGCGGCCGGCAGCACCGGCAGCGGCTCGGCCGCCCGCAGCGTCTTCAGCGCGGCGTTGTCGAGCATGACGACGCCGGAGCTGGTTTCGATCCAGGCGTCCAACACGTGGCCGTCGCGCTGCACGATCAGGGCGATCCGCACCGTGCCGTTGGGCCGCTCGGCCGAGCCGGCGGCCGGATAGCGGTGGAAGCGGGCGAGGTGGTGCTCGAGGTCGCGATAGTAGCTGGACAGCGCGCCCGGATCGGCCGCGGCCGCCGCCTGCGCCGACAGCGCCGCGCCGGTGGGCGGGGCGTCGGCGGCGGAATGGGGCCCAAGGGCTTCGGGCGCGCGGGTCGTCGCCAGGTCGCTCATGCTGGGAACAGCCAGCGGCTGGACGCTCGCCGTCGTCGGCGCCGAGCCCTTCTGCGGCGGGGCGTCGACCAGCTCCACCGAGATCACGCCGGCGTCGCCGTGCTCGGCCACCTGGCCGGGGCGCGCGTTCAGGGTGACGAGGAACGCTGCGGCCACGCCGCCATGCAGCAGCGCCGACGCGACCGTACCGAGAAGCCAGTTCCGCCCCATGGAAACTTGGACCATCTGTTACTCAACAGGCGCCTCAACTAGAGCGCGCGCGCGACAGAACGGTGACGGTCAGTGCTGCTGGCGGACGCTGAACTCCATCCGCATCGGCTGGGGCAAGGTCGGCGGCGGGACTGGAAAGCGCATCGCCGTGGCGGCGGCGACGAAGGCTTGGTCGCGCGCGGCCTGGCCCGAACCGGTGATGATCTCCACCCGCCGCGTCTCGCCGCCCTCGGCAATCCACACCTTGGCGGTCAGCACGTAGTCGCCGCTCGACAGCGCCTGGTCGACGCGCAGCCGCTCGACGATCTGGCGACGCACCGTGTCGGCGTAGCCCCGGGCGGCCGGATCGTCCCGCGTCCCGCCGATCACCGGCGCGGCGACGGCGGTGATCGGGTTCAGGGTCACGGCCGAGCCGGAGCCGGCATAGACCACCACGGCCCCGCCTTGGGTGAAACGGGCGCTGAGGCCCGAACCGGCCAGCAGCAGGGCCAGCGCCTCGCGCGGCTTCATCTGGCCCGAAACCGCCGACGAGCGTTTCCCCGCCGCCAGCGCGCTGTCGTAGAGCATGGGCAGCCCGGTCGCGACCGAGAACGCTCCCAGGGCCTGGTCCAGCGGCTGGGCGGCGATCTCGAACCGCCGCGACGCCTCCTGCGCCACGCCGGCGGGCGCGATCGCCACGACCGCTACGCCGGCCAACAGACCGATCATCCCGCCCAGACGCCGCCGATTCACCGCGAAAAGCCCCAGCCGTTGCCTCGGGCTCTCCTAGCCCGAACGGCCGGCGAAGTCGCGGTCACGACGCATCCCACGACGAAAGCCGAGAATGGGAGCATGGATTTCAGAAGAGGGGGATGGTGGACGCGACAGGGATTGAACCTGTGACCCCTACGATGTCAACGCATAGTCCACAAGATAATATCGTTATAAATCAATAGCTTATATTTCTCATTTTCTCACTTTGTTCCGCCATTTCTGGGGGGTTTCTGGGGGGTTTCTGGGGGGCAAACGGGTTTGGCGTGCGCTCGAGCGCTACTCAGATAACGGCGGTGTCGCTGATCGGTCGGTCCAACTCGTGGCCGATGCTCAGCTGAATTTTCCCGGCCGGTAGGGAGTCGTCCTACCTCAAGTGTCTCCACCCGCGGACGAATGGCTCCGCGCGTCAGTGCGAACCTATGCCACCTAGACTCAAGACCGCGCCCACGGGCGCCGCTGCGGCCCAAGCGACTAAAATGGAGGCCCCTCAAACCAAGACCAGAGGACCCTACAAGCGCCGGCCGGTGGTGATGTACCCCGAGCCCCTATGGACCGAGTGGGAAGATCCCGAGGACTTCGCCGAAGCCCTCCACCAGCAAATCGAGCGACACGGGGAGAACGTCTACCGACTGCACAAGGCGATGACCGCCCAGGGCTTCAAGGTCGACACCCAGACCCTCTACACATGGCGGCGCGGCGAGAAGGAACCGCGCAGCTCCACGGGCCTTCGGGTCCTGAAGGCGATCGAGCGGCGCTATCGCCTGCCAGATTGCTACTTCTCATCCAAACTGGCTCACCCCGGCCGGATGATCACCGGCGGCGGGCTGGAGAAGCTCTCCGTGGCCGAACGCCGGCGCCTGGCCTGGCACCTGCCCGACGACTTCGACCTGCTCCCCAGGGCCAAGCGGGCCGAGATTCTCGCGTGGGTGAGGACAGTGATTATCTCCGGGGCCACCGACTATCGGCGCTACCACGCCAATGCGGTCCTCCACCGCTTCTCGTTCCGGTTCTCCGAGGGCGCCTTGCCTCTGCCGTTCCCTAAGCCCCGGCCGCTTGAGGAGCGTTTGGCCGACGAAGGCGCACCGAAGCCGGGCAGGCCTGTGCAAACCGAGCGGGCGCCGATCATTCTCGACGCCGAGGCGCGGGACCTGCGGCTCTTCAAGACCGCGACCCTGACGACGGGCGGCCGGGGTCGCAACGGCGTCTGGAACGAGGAGACCGCCAACCAGAAGATGGAGCACCTGGGCCTTCTCTTCGGTGCGCTCGTGGCCTGCCCAGAGGGAGAGGTTCGCGGGTACGGCGCGCCTGTCCGCTGCATCACCTTCGCGGCCCTGCTCTTCCCGCCGGTGTGGGACTGGTATCTGCGCTGGCGGGAGATCAAGCGCGGCTTCTTCACCCGATGGGAAAGCGAGATGCTGACTGTCATCGCCGGCCTGACACGTCAGGGCACCGGCTGGCTTCGCCAATCGCCGCACCTAGCCGGCCACCTGCGGCCGATCGCGGGCCTCATCACCCCGGCCGACATTGTGGCGGCCAGCGAGGACTGGGATGGCGCCTGCGAGACGATGCACCGTCACGCTATCGTCAGGGCCAAGGAAGTCGATCGGGTGGCGCGGGTGCATCGCGATCCGTTCGAGCCGATCCTGACCATCCTCGAAGCCGACAGCCCGCTAGGGGAATACCGGAAGATCGCCGAGGAGGTGCGCCGGCGCCGTCCCGACCGCCGCCGCTTCCCCGTCGCGGCCGCCGAGGCGACACGTGGATACCTGATGATCCGTATGGGTCTGCATCTAGGTCTTCGGCAAAAGAACCTTCGTCAGCTCCTCGTCATGCCGCGTGGGCGCAACCCGACGCCCGAGCGCCAGCTGGAAGCCCTCAAAAGGGGCGAGCTGCGATGGAGCGACCGGGACGGCGGATGGGAGGTCTTCGTTCCCGCCGTGGCTTTCAAGAACGCCGGATCGACCTTCTTCAGAAAGAGCCCTCTGCGGCTGATCCTGCCGGACCTGTCGGGGCTCTATGACGAGATTGACGTCTGGCTTCGCGTGGACCGGAAAGCCTTGCTGAGGAGTCAGCCGGATCCGCGAACCTTCTTCGTCAAGACGGTGAAGAACAAGAGCAACAGCGGCGCCTACGAGCAGCACAAGTTCTACGAGGCCTGGCGCTCCATCATCCAGCGCTACGGCATCTACAACCCCTACACCGGCAAAGGCGCCATCGAGGGGCTCTTGCCGCACGGGCCGCATAATGTGCGCGACGTCTTGGCGACCCACGTCCTCAAGCAGACCGGCTCCTACGAGCAGGCCAGCTACGCCATCCAGGACACGCCCGACACCATCGCCGAGCACTACGGCCGGTTCCTGCCGCAGGATAAGGCCGCTCTGGCCGCCCAGGTGCTCAATCAGGTTTGGATCAGCTAAGTCTGCTCCTAGGGCTGTGGTCTGGGATCACGTGCGGGCAAAGGCGCGCCAGACATCAGAGATCATTGGTTCCCCGGGAACGTATTGAACCTCCGACACCGTTATTGGCGAGCTTTCTCTGGTCGGCCTGATCGCACGCTACATCGAGGTCAAGTCAGGCAGCGTACGGCTCGTCACCAACGAGATCGACGCGGCGGCGAGACTTCGAGAGCGGTACTTCGTCTATCGGATACAATTCGACGGCGAGGTACGAGACTCCGCCAACCTCTCGGTTCTCGCCGACCCGCTCTCGCATCGCCACGCCTTGGCCAAGGAGTGCGAGGTTCGGATCGACGAGATCGCAGCAAGCTTGCACATCAAGCTGAGAGCCTGCGCGCGGCCTAGGCTTGGGGATCAACCTGCTCGTCGAGGCTGAGCCCCTGAACAAGACGGGGAATATCCTTCACCACCACTCCACCGGCCGTCTGGAAGGTCCAGGTGTGGGCTTCGGCTTCATAATCAATATCGAGATGATCGCCGCGGCTCCGCACATAGACGAGGTTGGCCTTCACGCCTTGCTGGCCCAGATAGGCCTCAATTTCCGGATAAGCGCCGAGCCGTCGGTTGTTGCCGCCCGAGGGCAGAGGAATCTCGGCGTTCGTCGCCTCATCGATCGCCACCCAGGTATGACCGTGCTGGAACGGAACCTGTCGCTGTTCGACCTTGAAACTATAAGCACTCATACGTTCTCGCCCCACTGTTGCTCGCGCCTTGCGTCACGCGGACGACAACTAGGGATTGGGGCCAGCAACCGCCAGCCCATCGCTCGTCACCGCAGCGCCTTGCGCGCCGCAGCCTGGTGGTCAGGACGGTGATGACCATAGTGTTTCTCGATCATCGCGGGGCTCATGCCGGTGTAGCCCGAGGCGTCCCAGGTGCTGACGCCCGCCTCCATCAGCCAGGTCACGCAGGTGTGGCGCATCCAGTGCGGTGTGACCTCGCCATCCAGGCCCGCGTCTCGCACCACCCCTTCGAAGCCGGTTCGGATGCGTCCACGGATCGGTCGGCCCCCGTGATGCAGCACCGTCAGCGTCTTTCGAACGGGACTGACGTGTTGCTCCGTGGCCGGGCCAGCGCCGCGCGCCTGGCGTTCGGCAAGCCGATCATCATGCGCCTTCCAGCGCCGCATATGACCAAGCAGGCGCGACGACAGCCGAACCACGGGACGCCGCTTGGTGGCGTGTTCGCGCTCGGCCTTCCCCCGCCTCCAGATCATGCCGTCGTCAAGATCGACCCAAGCCTGTAGCGGGCTCTCGTGCCAAAGCAGCTTAGGCAGGACGCCCGGCCGCGTGCCTGTGTAGACGCCCATCAGGATGAACCGACGCAGATGTCGCCGGTTGGCCGCGACCCAACTCCCCAGTTTCTTCCATCCCCCTTCTTCCCAGCGATAGCCGCGCGCCGCCATCAGCAGACGCGCGGCCTGTGCGCGGGTCAGAGCGTCACGGGACGATTCGGGCTTGGCCGGGAGCACGACCTTGGGGCGGCGCGTCAGCGGGAACTCTTCGTCCCAATAGCCGATCGCCGCCGATAGATCCTCAAGCTCTCGGCGCGCGCCTTGGGCCGAAACAAGCCTGGGCGTCTTGCTCCTGGTGAAGGATTTGATGGGCTGGGTTTGGCGATAGGCGACATAAGCGTTGCAGTTGGAGCGGCGAACGTCCGCCAGCGTCTTGTCGCCCCACCAGGCGAGCACGGCCTCGAGCCTGGCCTTCACCCCGCCGGGGTCGGCGGCCTTCGTCGCCTTTTCGCGGCCGTAGAGCGCAATGACCTCGGCGATAAGGACGTCGGCCGGCTGGGTCGGTCCGCGCTCAGCGACCGCTGGCGGCGCCCATTTTTCCGTGATGTAGCTGGCTAGGAAGAGCTGAGCTTCTTCAGCGCGGTCCGCGCCGCATCCAGTGCTCGTTTCCTTCGATCCGTCACGGACGACCCAGAGCGCGGCCTGGCGCTTCCCAGGGCGAGCGGGGCGAAGGTGGAGTCTTGGTCCCTTTGACGGTCTTGGCATGGGATCGGCCTGAAGAGGTCGCGCAATTGCGCTGGCGTCACATAGAATCTCCCCGCCACGAGTCCGGGGGTCAACCGGCCGTTGCGGATTTCCGTCCTCAGACTCGAAATCGTGATCGGCCCCTCGGGCCAGAAGAGCGCGATGGCTTCCGAGAGCGTCAGCGGTTCGTCCGCGGCCCACTGATTTGGATCGGGACGACGACGGACTCTAGACGAAATTTGCGGGGCCATGATCGGCCTCCCCATGAGATGGGCGCACCCTGGTCAAGCCGTCCGGAAGCGGGCGCGTCGACCTCGCGCCTGGCGCCGATGGCCGCAATTCGCCCTCGCCGATCTCCTCCCCCGTCCTCGCTTCGAGCTTATCGTTTGGACGTCGCGACGGCATGCGCTGCCAGACCAGTTTAGCGCTGCAGCCGTCCTCCTCGAGAAACAGCGCCGCGGCGATCGGCGCGGCCAACACCGGATCGTCAAGCGTGACCCGGTAGAAGGTCCGGCGCTCCCCGCTTCCCCATTGGGATTCCCAGGCGTCGCCGACCCTAGCCACGCCCAGCATGACGCGAAAAACTGGCGCGCTAGGGCTTGAACGTTCATCGTTTGGGACGAAGCGCAGCCGGGCGTTCATCACCAGGGTGCGAACATAGCCCTCCCAGCCGCCTTGGCGGCGGGGCTTGAAGACGCCCATGATCAAGCGGCTCATGACGCCGCCTCCTTGCGGAATTTGGCGAATTCCCGATCGCTCTCCATCAAGGCTTCCAGCATAGACGGCACCAGATCAGGCACTGCGGCGGCTTCGCCGTAGGTCGATTTGTAGAATTCGGCGTAGCGCATAAGCGCCGCGTTCAGCTCCGGCATGGCCAAGAACGTGATCCGGACCGGATTACGGTCGGGTAGTTTGGACAGCTTCATCGAAGACGCCTCTCGCTATCGGCCCAAGGGCGAAGGGTCAGGTCCTTGTGAACGAGGACACGCAGCGGCCACCCGGGCCTGACCTTGAGGGTGGGCGCGACGTCGAGCTGTCGATTGGTGATCTGTTGTCCAGCCTGCGAGGCGGTTTGCTCCAGAGACCGGCGCACCGCTCGGCCAACCAGGCTGTCCTCATCGCCCAGGCTGAGTTGCGCGCCGACGCCGAGCAGGGTCGACAGAGCCGCGCTCTTGAAAAGACGGTCGGCATGAAAGTCGACCTCGTCCTGCAGCCCGGCATGACCCGAGGTGTCGGCTGCGGGCAGGTTGTCGAGCTGCACGGACGAGCCGTCGGGAAGGATTAGACGACGCCAAGCCAGCAGCACCCGCCTTTGGCCAAACGCCACGTCGCTGTCGTATTCGCCGATCAGGCGCGCGCCTTGAGGGATCAGGAGATAGCGGCCCGAGACGGTGTCGTAGACGTTCTGGCTGACCTGGGCGGTGACGAGGCCCGGCAGATCGGAGTCCAGACCCGTGACCAGGGCCGCGGCGATGACGTCGCCCGCCAGGACCTGAAACGGCGAGGCCGGCGAAACGAGGACGTGGCTGTTGGCGGTGTCGCCCAGCGGCCTCTCCAGGAACGCCCGGCCGCCGGAAGGCTCGCTCGCGCGGACGACCGGCGACGGCGCCGATGAAGCCACCGCCAGCGGGGCCTCCTGCCCGGCCTCGCGCCGGCTCGTCTGGACCATCACCCCGGCTTCGCGCGCCTGCCGAACCTGCGCGGCCACGCGCTCACGCTCGGCGGCGAGGGCCTTGGCCTCGGGGTCGGAGCCCCCATCCTCCTCAACGCCCTCCCGCCGCCCGCTCACGATCGCCCGCCCCAAGTCTCCGGGCAGGGGCGGCCCCAGCCTTGGCGGGCCCGAGTGCGCATAGTCCTTCGGGAGCGCCGCCAGCGTCTCCTCTGCGCCAGTCGCGCCAATGACCGACGGCACCTCTTTAGGGCCAGGTAAGGAGCGTCGCGGCGAAAGCGCCACCCAGGCCGAGGCCGACAGCGCCACGAGGCCGACGCCGGCGGCGCCGATCAACAGCGGCCGGCGAAAGCGCGCGACCGGCCTTGGCCGCGCTCGCAGGGCCAGGGCTTCGGCGGGCGCCTTCTCGACCTCGGCCGACGGTTCGGCCGGGGCGTTCATCGCCGATCTCCTTGATCGACGCCGTCGGTGCGCGTGATGCGCACGACCTGCTGGGGCGTCTCGCCCATCCGCAGTTCAGCGGCGGCGAACAGCCGGTCGACGACATAGCGATTGCCCTGGACGCGGTAGTTGACGAGCTGGTGGTCGCCCAACGGCCCAACCACGAACAGCGGCGGCGCCTCGCCCTGGTCGAGCCGGGCGGGAAACTCGATATAGACCTTGTGACCGTCGTCGAAGGCCTGGAGCGGACGCCAGGACGGGGTATCGCCACTGATCGCATAGCGGAAGCGCAGTTGTTCGACCGACACCGCGCCGGGACTGGCGGCCGGCGTCGACGCGGCCTCGCGCCGAAGCGCCAGCAGCTGGTCCTGGGGATAGGTCCAGGCCAGAGCCGACATCGCCGTGGCCTGCGTGCTGACCAGGGCCAGGTGGTAGGCCCGGCGGTCGGTGGTGATGACCATGTTGGTGGAGAGACCAGCCGCGAACGGCTTGACCAGGACGTGCGCCCGGCGCTGCGCGCCCTCGCCGCTGGCGGTGTCGCCGATCGCCCAGCGCACCGTGTCGCCCGACGACACCGACAGCAGCTCCTCGCCCGCCTCCAGCGTGATGTCGCTGACATGTTCCGGCGCGGCGAACAGCCGGTAGAGCGCCCCCTCGCTCCACGGATAGACCTGCACGGCGTTGATGTAGCCCGCCGTGGTTGGCTCGCGGACGGCGGCCTTGTTCGCCGCCTCCACGCGGGCGACCGGCTTTGCGACCTCGGGGCGGACACTGGGCGCGGGCAGCAGCTGGCCGGGCAGAGGCAGGAGCTTGGGCGTCTCGACGACCACCAGCCTGGGCGGCGGTTCCTCCAGGCGATTGGCCTCCTGGAAGGCGGCGGGATCGAAGGCGATGATGGGCGGCGCCTGCGGGCGCGGGTGGGCGCAGGCGCTCAGAGACACGCCGGCGAGAAGGAGCATGATCCGGGTCATGGCTGAACGTCTCCTTGGGGTGAGGGCATGGGCGTCGCGGCCGGCGCAGCGGGCGGCGGGGCCAGCCGGGCGGGCGCCTGCTCGGACCAGTCGACGCCGTCGACGAAGAGGCCCAGCGGATTTCGCTTCAGGTCGGCCTTGGTCTTGGGCTTGACCCGGCGCAGGGACAGCACGGCGGTCCAGTTGCGGGTGTCGGCCAGGGCGCCGCGCTCGAAGGTCTGCTCGACCCAGTCGATCCGGAAGGAGCGGTCCGAGGCGCGCACCACGCTGGTGGGCTGGACCGAAACCGTCCGCTCGCCGATCGAGGCGAAGGGGTTGGCCCCGCGCGCATAGCCGTCGAGGAAGACCCGTCCCTGGGCAGTGACCATGCTGTAAGCGTCGAGCCACCGTTCGCGCACCACCACCGGGTCGGACGAGAGCGAGCGCACGTCGATGATGAAGCGCTCCAGCGATCGGGCGAGCATTGCGTCGCTCGGCTCCCAGGCCTGCTCGGCCGGGCCCAGGGCTCTGGCCTCGCCGAGCCGGTCGACCTCGACGACATAGGGCTCGATCCGGCTCTGGCCGGCCTGCCAGAGATTGCCCGCCACCGATCCGGACGCGAGCAACAGGCAGCCGAAGAAGGCCAACCGCCAGCTGTAGGCCGAGGCGCGCGCGGCGCCGTCGCGCTCGTCCCACATCTGGCCAGCCCGCTGGTAGGGGGTCTCGGCCGGCGGCGTGAGGCCATAGCGCTGCGGCGATCTTGAAAAGCGCATGGGTCAGGGCTCCTTGCTGCTGAGATCGGGATTGGCCGAGCCGCCCTGGCGATCGCCCTCCTTGAGGGCCTGGATGGCGGCATGGCGGCTGATGTCACCGGCCGGGCGGGCGCGTAGACGCTGGGCCCAGGCGGGCGGGGTGTTCTGGTTGGAGGCCGCCGAGGCCGGGGCCGGCTCGGCCGCGCCCCCATCGACCGGGCTGGTTCCGCCGCTGGCTTTCCAGGCCGCAACGCGGCCGCCCGCGGCGCTGGCGTCGAACGAACGACGCACGCGGCCGGCCATGTCGCTCAGTCGTTGGGCGGCCGCTCCGCCCATGGCGCGTCCGACGCCGCCCAGGCCGGCGGCGACGCCCGCCGTACCGCTGGCGCCGCTGGTGGCTTGGGCCAGGCGGTAGGTGGCGCTGGCCCCTGCGCCCATCGCCGTTCCGCCCCGGACAGCGGCCATGCCGCCGACGGCCGCGCCCGCCAGCGCCCGCGCGCCGAGCGCCGCGCCGCCGCCCATCATCAGCGCCGCGCCGGCCGCGGTTCCGACCGCCGCACCCGCGCCGAGCTGCGGCGCGCCAGAAACGAGACCCGAGGCGATGCTCGGTCCGAAGATGGCCATGGCCGCGAGCGTCATGGCGCTCAGGACCAGGGTCATGGCCGCGGCGAGGTCAGGATCCTCGCCGAGGGAGGAGACGAACTGGTCGAAGAAGTTGGCCCCGATGCCCACGACGATGGCCAGGACCATCACCTTGACGCCGCTGCTCACCACGTTGCCGAGCACGCGTTCGGCCAGGAAGCTCGACTTGTTCCAGAAGGCGAACGGCACCAGGACGAAGCCGGCCAGGCTGGTGAGCTTGAACTCCAGGATCGTCACCAGGAGCTGGATCGACATCACGAAGAAGGCCAGCACCACCAGCAGCCAGGCGATTAGCAGCAGGGTGATCGTCAGTATGTTGACGAACACCTCGGGAAAGCCGGTCAGCTGGCTGGCCTTCTCCATCAGGGGATGGGCCGCGCTGAAGCCGACGCTGGCGATGCGGCCAGGCCGCATCAGATCCTCGGCCGAGACCCCGCCGCCGCCGGCGGTCAGGCCGAGCGCCGAAAAGGACTTGAAGACGATCTCGCTGAGGGACTGGAAGTTTCCCAGGATGAAGGCGAAGGCCCCGATGTAGAGGACCTTCTTGATCAGCCGGCCGAGGACATTGTCGTCGCCCTCGTGCAGCCACCACAGCGCCGCGAGCGTCACGTCCAGCGCGATCAGCAGGTTGCTCAGCGCGCCGACCTGAGGCCGGACGAGCCCAAAGCCGCTGTCGATATAGGCGCTGTAGGCCGCCAGCAGGCGGTCGATCACATTGAGGTCGGGGGCGACGTCCACGGCGCGGCCTTTCCGAAGAGGACGGGGGGAGGTGGCGGCTAGTTGGCGCTATAGGCCTGGCCGTCGCCGACGAAGGCGCGGGCGGCGCGCTTGCCCGCCTCCAGGACCTGAGCCTGGCGGGCGCGCTCGATCGCGTCGGCGCGGTATTGCGCAGCGACCATCGCCTGCAGCTGCTGATCCTGCTTGATGGCCAGCGCTTGCAGCTGATTGGCCGCCTGCTGGGCCTGCAGCCCGCCGGCCGCATCCTGGCTCGCGCCGACCAGTTGGGCGATCAGAGGCGCGTCGCCCTGGATGTTCTCGACCACCTGGGCCTGGACCTTAAGGGCCTGGCGGTAGGCGTCCATCGCCGCCCGCGCCTGGGTCCGGGCCTGGTCGACGATCTGGGAGGTCGAGGCCGCGCCTTGCGATCCGACCTCGGGGAAGAGCTGGTTAAGGCTCGCCTCGGTCGAGGCCAGCTTGATCGCCGCCCCCTCGGCCGTGGTCATCAGTTGGTCGATCCTGGCCATGGCGTCGCGCATGGGCGCCAGGGCCGTGTAGTCGAGCGACTTCAGCTGCAGGGCCTGGTTCTGCAGCATGCGAGCCTCGTTCTGCAGGGCGGTCAGCTGGTTGTTGACCTGCTGGAGGGTTCGCGCCGCCGTCAGCAGGTTCTGTGCGTAGTTGCTCGGATCGAAGACGGTGACCTGAGCGAACGCGGGGGCAGGTGAAAGTGGCGCGGCCGCGGCCAGCGCGCAGGCGGCGAACACGACGAGGCGGGGGTGGCGGTTCATGACGTGGCTCCGGGGTTGGGGAAGTCGGCCGCCAGGTCGGCGGCCCAGGAGAGCCCGCGCGCCTCCAGGAAGCGGGCGGCGAAGCAGAGCGGGGACGGCTCGGCGAGCAGGCGGTCGATCAGCGCCTGGGCGGCCGGGTCGGCGGCTCCGCAAAGCGACAGGGCCACCGGCCCAAGACCGAGCTCGAAGAGGCGATTGCCGCGGCGCGATTGCAGGTAGTAATCGCGCTTGGGGGTGGCCCGTGCGATCAGCTCGATCTGGCGCGCGTTGAGCCCGAACCCCTCGTAGGCCTGGCGCGACAGCGGCTCGATCGCCCGGTCGTTGGCCAGGAAGAGGCGCTGGGGGCAGCTTTCGATCAGCACCGGCGCGATGGCGCTGGCGGCGATGTCGGCGAGCGACTGGGTGGCGAAGACCACCGACACGTTGCGCTTGCGCAGCTCCTTGAGCCAGGCGCGGATCCGGGCCGCGAACAGTGGGTTGTCGAGAAAGGTCCAGGCCTCGTCGAGAATGACCAAGGCGGGCCTGCCGTCGAACCGCGCCTCCAGCCGGTGGAAGAGATAGGTCAGCACCGGCCCGACCACCGAGGGCGTGGCGACCAGCGCCTGGGTCTCGAAGCAGAGGACGTCGCTGAAGAGCAGGTCGTCCTGGGCGGCGTCCAGCAGCCGGCCGAAGGGTCCGTCGAGGGTGTAGGGCATCAGCGCGGTCTTCAGGGCCTGCGACTGCAGCAGCATCGACAGGCCCGTAAGGGTGCGTTCCTCGGCGGGGGCGGCGGCGAGATTGGCCAGCGCCGACCACAGCGCGTCCTTGGCCTCGGGCGTCACGGCCACGCCCTGCTGTTCGAGCAGCTCGGTCAGCCACTCGATGGCCCAGGTCCGCTCGGCGGGTCCGTCGATGCCTCGCAGCGGCTGGAAAGCCAGGCCGCTGTCGGACGCCAGGGGATAGTGGCGCCCGCCCATCGCCAGGACGCCGGCGCGCGCCGACAGCCCCTTGTCGAAGACATAGACCTGGGCGCTGGGGTAGCGGCGAAACTGCAGGGCCAGCAGCACCAGCAGCACCGACTTGCCCGCGCCCGTCGGCCCCACGACCATCATGTGGCCGACGTCGTCGACGTGGGTGGAGAAGCGGAAGGGGGTGGCGCCGCTCGACTGGGCCACCAGCAGAGGCGGCCCGTCCAGGTGGGTATTGCGCGCAGGTCCCGCCCAGACCGACGAAAGCGGCGTCAGGTGCGCGAGGTTGAGCGTATGGACGAGCGGCTGGCGGACATTGGCGTAGACCTGGCCGGGCAGCGAGCCGAGCCAGGCCTCCACCGCGTTGACCTGCTCGCGGATGCAGGAAAATCCGAGACCGCCGAGCACCTGCTCGACCATCCGCATCTTCTCGTCGGCGGCGGCCGGGTCGGTGTCGGCCACGGTGATCGTCGCGGTGAGATGGCCGAACGCGACCATGTCCGCGCCCAGGGCCTGAAGGGCCAGGTCGGCGTCGGCCAGCTTGTTGTCGGCGTCGCTGTCGGTCAGCGGTACGGGCTCGTTGCTGAGCGCCTCGCGCAAGATCTGGACGACCGACTTTCGCTTGTTGAACCACTGGCGGCGGATGCGGCTCAGCGACTTGGTCGCGTCGGCCTTGTCGAGGGCCAGGAACCGCGTCGTCCAGCGATAGCCGAACGCCAGATGGTTCATCGCGTCCAGCAGACCCGGCCGCGTGGCGCCAGGAAAGCCCAGCACCGTCAGGGTGCGCAGGTGCAGGCTTCCGAGCTTGGGCTCGATGCCGCCGCTCAGCGGCGTGTCGACCAACACGCCGTCGAGGTACATCGGGGTTTCAGGAACGGCGACGCGATGGCGCCGGTCCGAGACGCAGCCGTGCAGGAAGGTCAGGGTCTCCTCGTCGTCGAGCGGGCGCGCCTCGGGCATGAAGCCGGCGAGCAGGTCGAGGATCCGGTCGCTGGCGGCGACGAAAGCCTGGAGGTCCTGGCGCCAGTCGCGGCCGCGCGCCGGCGCGGCGCGCTCGATCAGACTCTCCTCGGCGCGCCGGATCTGGTCGGGCGGCGGCAGGTAGTAGAAGGTCAGGTGCGCCACGCTCTCGAAATGCTCGCCGCGCCGCCCGTCGAAGGCCGCGCGCCGCTCTTCGTCGACGAGCCAGGAGGCCGCGTCGGGAAAGACGGCGTCGGGATAGCCCAGGGCCGGCCGCCGCTCGCAGTCGAAGAACAAAGCCCAGCCCGAGCCGAGCCGTCGCAGGGCGTTGTTGGCGCGCGCGCAGAAGCCGACCAGCTCGGCGTCGGTGGCGCTCTCCAAGTCGGGGCCGCGGATCCTGGCGGTGCGCTGGAAGCTTCCGTCCTTGTTGAGCACGACGCCCGGCGCCACGAGCGCGGCCCACGGAAGGTGGTCGGCCAAGCGGTCGGCGGTCTGGCGATATTCGCGCAGGCTCAGCATGACAGCCATCCCTTCTGTCGAAGATGGCGCAGCAGCACCGGCAGGAAGTCCGGGTCGCGCTTGGCGACGAACACCGCCAGGCTGTGGCCGGCGAGCCAGAGCGCCAGACCCGCGCCCCACTGCTGCAGGCCAAGCCCGAGGGCGGCGGCCAAGGTGCCGTTGAGGATGGCGATCCCGCGCGGCGCGCCGGCCAGCAGGATCGGCGTGGTCAGGGCCCGGTGTAGGGGAACCTCGAAGCCCTCGACCGCGTCGGGCGATCTGGCGGTCCGGCTCATGCGACCAGCGCCCCGCCGCCGAACGAGAAGAAGCTGAGGAAGAAGCTCGAGGCGGCGAACGCGATCGACAGCCCGAAAACGATCTGGATCAGCTTGCGAAAGCCGCCCGAGGTCTCGCCGAACGCCAGGGCCAGGCCGGTGGTGATGATCACCAGCACCGCCACGATCTTGGCCACCGGCCCTTCGACGGATTCGAGCACGCGCTGGAGCGGCTCCTCCCAGGGCATGCCGGATCCGGCGGCCTGGGCCGAGATGGGCGCCAGGACGGCGCTGGCGGCCAGGGCCGCGAGCGCGCCGTTCAACTCCGTGGACGCAAACAGGCGCGACTTCAGGGTCGGTGACATCAGCTGTCTCCTCTGAGGACTTTCAGTTGCGGGGGGTCGATGTCGGCGAGCAGGTAGTCGCCGTTGGCGTCGAGACCGGCGACCCGGACGATGGTCTCGAGGCGGCGGCCGGTTCCCCGGCCGCTCAGGAAGACGACGAGATCGACGGCCTCGGCGATCAGGCGGCGCGGCGCCAGGGCGACGACCTCCTGCACGAGCTGTTCGAGGCGATAGAGCGCCGAGCGCGCCGAATTGGCGTGGATGGTGGCCAGGCCTCCGGGATGACCGGTGTTCCAGGCCTTCAGCAGATCGAGCGCCTCGCCGCCGCGCACTTCGCCCACGACGATGCGGTCGGGGCGCAGGCGCAGGGTCGAGCGCACTAGGTCGCTCAAGCTGACGACGCCGGGCCGAGTGCGCAGGCAGACGCTGTCGCGGGCCGCGCACTGCAGTTCCAGGGTGTCCTGCAGGATCACCACCCGGTCGTCCTGGCGCGCGATCTCGGCCAGCAGGGCGTTGGCCAGGGTGGTCTTGCCCGAGGCGGTGGCGCCGGCGATCAGGATGTTGGCCCGATCCAGGATCGCCGCGCGCAGCGCCTCGGCCTGGACCGGCGCCATGACGCCGGCGGCGACGTAGTCGGCCAGGGTGTGGATACGCGTGGCCGGCTTGCGGATCGAAAAGCAGGGGGCCGCCGAGACCGGCGGCAGCATCCCCTCGAAGCGCTCGCCGGTCAGGCCCGGCGCGCGGGCCGGCAGTTCGCCGCTGACGATCGGGGCTTCGGCGTGGACTTCGGTGCGCACGTGGCTGGCGACCAGGCGGATGATCCGCTCGACGTCGGCGGGGAGCAGGACATGGCCGGTATCGCGACGGCCCTCGCCCATCCGGTCGATCCAGAGCCGGCCGTCGGGATTGACCATCACGTCCATCACCGCCGGGTCGCGCAGGGCCGTCCCGATCGCCTCGCCCATGGCGGTGCGCAGCATGGCGGCCCGGCGATCCTGGGTTTCGGCGCGAAGCAGGCTCATCGCTCGGCCTCCGCCTTGTCGGGAAAGGTCGAGCGGCCGTCGGCCAGCTGGCGGCCGACCTGGTCGACAAAGCGCTGGAAGCGTTCGCGTCCGACCGCCTGGGCGGCCTTGTCGGCTTCGGGCAGGGGCGCGGTGACGGTCAGCTGATAGCGGACGAAGAGCGCCAGGCTCTCCAGCAGGACCTGGTCGTTGCGTTCCAGCCGTCCCAAGGACCGGTTGATCCGATCCAGGCGCAGACGCAGGAGGTCGTCGACGGCGGCCGATCCCTGGCGCTCGAAGAAGGCCCGCAAAGCGGCCGCGACGATCGCCGACTTGGAGGCGCCGGGCTTGGCGCCCAGCCGGTCGAGTTCCGCGCCGAGCGCCGCGTCCAGCCAGATCTGGTGGCGATCCTTCATCCTCGCCCCCTCAGAACCGGGGGAGAAGGTCGTCGTGATCGCGACCGTCTCCCTCGTTCATGGCGTGGGCGCGGACCACCGCCTGCCGGGCGCCGGCCTGGTCGAGGGCGCGCTTGTCGGCGGCTGGGTCGCCGGCGTCGTCGTCGAGCCCCAGGCCAAGATCGTCCGGCTCGTCGGGGACGCGGGCGTGGGCGTCCTCGTCCAAGCCCGGATGCCGCTGCTGCTGGAGGCCGCCCTCCTCGTCCAGGCCGTCCTCGCCGTCGATCGCGGCCGCCAGCCCTGCATGCAGGTCGCGAACCTGGCCGCTCCAGTCGTCGCGCCGCGGCGGCGGACGATCGTGGTAGCCGCCGTCCGACAGCTGGGGCGGATCGGTGATGCGGCCGGTGAAGTTGCCGTCCTCGAAATAGCGGAGCTTCTTGGCCCGGATCGGCGCCAGTCCCGAGACCAGGACGAGGGCGTCGGTCGGCGGCAGCTGCATGACCTCGCCCGGCGTCAGCAACGCCCGCGCCGTCTCCTGGCGGCTGACCATGACGTGGCTGAGCCAGGGGGCCAGGCGGTGGCCCGCGTAGTTGCGCTGGGCGCGCAGCTCGGTCGCCGTGCCCAGGGCGTCGGAGATCCGCTTGGCGGTGCGTTCGTCGTTCGACGCGAAGGCGATCCGCACATGGCAGTTGTCGAGGATGGCGTTGGTCTCGCCATAGGCCTTGGAGATCTGGTTCAGGCTCTGGGCGATCAGGTACGAGCGGATGCCGTAGCCGGCCATGAAGGCCAGCGCCGTCTCGAAGAAGTCGAGCCGGCCCAGGGCCGGGAACTCGTCGAGCATCAGCAGCAGCTGGTGGCGGCGCAGCTTGGCCGGGTCGCCCTCCAGCCGCTCGGTCAGCCGCCGGCCGATCTGGTTGAGCACCAGGCGCACCAGGGGCTTGGTCCGCGAGATGTCGGACGGCGGAATGACGAGGTAGAGGCTGACGGGCCAGGGCGCGTCGACGAGGTCGGCGATGCGCCAGTCGCAGGCGGCGGTGACCGCCGCGACGGTGGGGTCACGGTAGAGGCCCAAGAACGACATCGCCGTCGACAGCACGCCGCTGCGTTCGTTCTCCGACTTGTTGAGGACCTCCCGGGCGGCGCTGGCCACCACGGGGTGGACGATCGGTTCGTCGGCCGTGCCCAGGTGGTTGGTGGCCATCATCCGCCGCAGGGTGTGGGCGAACGAACGCTGGGGATCGGAGAGGAAGGTGGCGACCCTCGCGAGGGTCTTGTCCTCCTCGGCGTAGAGCACGTGGAGAATGGCGCCGACCAGCAGGCTGTGGCTGGTTTTTTCCCAATGCGACCGGCGCTCCAAAGCGCCTTCCGGATCGACGAGCACGTCCGCGATATTCTGAACGTCGCGGACTTCGTCGGGCCCCTTGCGCACCTCCAGCAGCGGATTGTAGCGGGCCGACCGCGGGTCGGTCGGATTGAACAGCAGGCAGTGGGAGAACCTCGCCCGCCAGCCGGCGGTCAGCATCCAGTTCTCGCCCTTGATGTCGTGGACGACGCAGCTGGCCGTCCATGACAACAGGGTCGGGACCACCAGCCCCACGCCCTTGCCCGAACGGGTCGGGGCGAAGGCCATGACGTGCTCGGGACCGTCGTGACGCAGGTAGCGCCCATCGAGCTTACCCAGAAAGACGCCAGCCGGGCCGAGTAGTCCGGCCTTGGCCGCCTCCCGGCGGCTGGCCCAGCGCGACGAGCCGAAGGTGGTGATCCGTCCGACCTGCCGGGCGCGCCAGAGCGAGCCGACGATGGCGGCCGCGCAGCCGAGGAAGCCGCTGGCGCCGGCCAGGAGCCCGGCGCGGTCGAACACCCCAGGGGCGTAGGCCTCGTAGTGGAACCACCAGTCGAACAGCCGCCAGGGCTGATAGATCGGCCGGCCCAGGATCACGCCGGCCGGAACGCCGAGCGCGTCCTGATAGCCAAGTTGGTCTGCGGCCCACTGGGTGGCGGCCCAGACGCCCAGGATCATGATCGCGAAGACCGCGAGGATCTGACCAACGAGCAGCTTGGTCGGGGTCATGCGCCCGGCTCCCGGCCGAGACGCGCGATTGCGTTCTCGTGCCGGGGCAAGGCTCGATCCGAGGGCGAAAATCCCTTACGGCGCCTAGGTCCGTCCTAGACCCCGTTTCACCGCGCTCGGCGTCCAGTGGAGCGCCAAGGCGCCGATCATGGCGCACGACAGCGGCCACGGCGCGGCGATTAGCCGGCTGGCGAATGGGCGTATCAGGGGAAGGGGGTCTTGAGGCGTCGCCGCCGCCCTCGCGAGCGACGGAAGAAACAGACCTAGCCTAGCTCAAACCTAGCGGCGCCCTAGTCGGGCTAGGTCGCCAGCCAGTGCCGCATGGCCGCGCGCGCCAGCAAGGCCGCGCCGATCGCCCAGCCAAAGCTCAGGAAGGTGCCGATGATGATGTATTCGGCTTGATGCCTATCGTTTTCGTCCTGGACGTCCCGGAACCGAAGGATCGACTTGGCGGCCAGCAGGAAGCCGACGCCTTCGGGCTGGTTGATCAGGATGAAGGCGAAGGTCAAGGCGCGCTCGAGCCAACCGATGTAGCGGCCGGCATACTTCATGCCCTTGATCGGCGGGGCGACGGGCGCGGCCTGGCCGGCGGTCAGAGTGGAGGCGGCCTGCACCGCGCCCGGCGCCAGCGGCTCGACCAGCTTCTTGATCACCACCGCGCCCACGGCCACGCAGACGATCAGCCCGCAGACCAGGGCGCAGCCGGCGTAGACGACCGACAGCGCAGGAGCCGGCAGCAAGGCCCAGAGGCTCTGGCCGGCGATGTCGGGCCACAAGACCGCTAAGCCCGCGATCACGCCGACATGGACCGCCTGATCTAGGGCGAACGACCAGAGCGTATCTCCCAGGAAGCGGATCTTGACGTAGTCCATCGCCAGGTGGGTCGCGATCACGACGAGGACCGGAGCCAACGCCCAGGGCGTGCCGGGCGCCAGGGCGGCGATCGCGGCGACGGCCACGATGGCGATATGGGCCAGCATGCCCAGGGCCTTGCGCTTCATGCGGACCAAAGCGTCGGGCTGAAAGACGAAATCGGCCAGGAGGTGGCCGGTCAGCAGGAGCAGGAAGGTTTCGATCATTCGTCGCTCCTCTTCTTTCACAACCAAATTCGGTTGTAGCGGCCCAAAACAACCAAAAACGGTTGTTAGATGAACCGCTGCAGATTGCCCCAGGCAAAGCGCTCGCAGTAATCCACGGCCTGCATGATCAAGGCCAGTTTGGCGGCGGCGAGCGTCTTGCTGACCGACTGCTGGCTGACGCCCAGTCGCTCGGCGATCTCGCCCTGGGTCGGCGGCTTGGGCACCAGCGCCAGACAGCTGATCTGCGCCTGGGTCTGGCTCCAGTCGTCGACAAGGCCGCTGCAGATATGGGCCAGGGCGTGCAAACCGGAGAGCCTTCCGGCCAGATCGTTTGGCGAGGCCAGGGCGATCTTGCCGGTCGCCAACCCGTCGAGCGCGCGGCCGGAACAATTGAACGCCTCGCCGGTCGACAGAGAGGTGCGCTGTTTGTCGACACGCGCGACGGCCCCCAAGCCGATCGCGATCCGGCTGTCCCAGACCTTGGTGGTCCCGCGCAGTTTGGCGCGGATGTAGACGAAGCTGCGCAGACAGTAGTGGGGATCCATCAACAAGGCCTGCCAGCTGTCGCCGCGAAAGAATTCCGGCTGCGAGCCCACCAGACCGTCCTGCCAAAGCCCGATTTCGGCCAGGGCTTCCAAGAGGGTGGCCCTGGCGGCCTCCAGCGAACCGACGGTCAGCTCGCTCGACCCCACGAGGTCGCCGGTCAGCACCGCGCGAATGGAGCCTTTGTAGCGCTTTGTCTTGGCGCCACCGCTCATAGCTTGGGTCCAGGCTTCTGGGCCTCGCAGCGCCAGGCTTGACGCTGGTTGCCGCGCGTCTTCGGCGCCGCGCCGAGGCTGAAGGGCGCCCTGCCCTGCTCGCGATCCATCACTCCATCGAAGCGGCCGACGATCGCCGACCACGCCGGCGTGGTCGCGGTCTTGCCGAAGGTCAGCCGGTAGCTGGATTTGGAAATCTCGGCCGCGCCCTCGGGCCCGCCCGGACCATTGGCCCATATCGCTTGGCGACGACCGGTGTCGATGACCAACACCATCACCCCCTCGCCCTGACCAGGCTTGCAGGCAAGCTGCACCAGGCGGGGTGGGTCCAGCCTCGACCAACGCTCGTCGCAGCCGGCGAGCGCCAGACAGGCCGTAAGCGCGCAAACGCCTTGCAAGATCAGGCCGCCAGCCGCCAATCGTCTCATCAAAAGCTGGCCTCCCGGATCCTAGCCGTCGCATGACACACCCAACACTAACAACCGATTTCGGTTGTAGCCACGTCAGACAACCAAAAACGGTTGTCGGCGCCGCCATTGGGACCACCCATGGATCGAGTCGGCGGGTTCTGGCGATCCTGGAGCCCGCCGCGCCACTACGACATCGTGGGTTCGCCTCATGACACCGAGGGGCCGCCACGTCCGCGTCCCAGCGACCAGCTTACGCCGCCAGGACGCAGCACGCCCGACACCGACCGCCCCTCCTGACCCTCCAGCACCGGCCGCCAGGGAACCAGCGTAAAGTCGCGGCTGCGTTCGATCACCGCCATGCGTCCACCGGCTAGGTCCAGGCTCCTGCGGTAGACGCCCTCGACGCGCACGCCCGGCTTGGCCTCGACATAGGCAAGGCCGCTGTCGCGAGCGAGGTCCTGGGCGACGGCCGTCCGCTCGCGCCGTTCCAGCCGGTCGAGCATGCCGGCGCGATAGACCACCGCCTCGCCGCGCTCGGTGGCCAGCCCCTCGTCGATCAGCCACTGGCGGCGCTGGGCCAGGGCGGCGCGCACCTCGCGTCCGAAGCCGGCGTCACGCAGGGGTTCGGGCCGCTCGGCCAGCAGCTGGCGGTCGAGCCAGGTGGGAGCGGACGTGGCGGCCTGGCGCTCGATCGCCACCGAGGAAAGCTCGCGCACCACCACCGGCGCTTCGGCCGCTCGCCGCGCCTCGTGGGCGGCGGCGCGTTCGACGTGGTCGGCGGCGATCAGGAACCGGCCGTCAGCCTCGCGCTCGACGCCGGCCCCGGCCCGCCGCAGGGCCTCCAGGCGGCGGACATGGGCCTGCGCGAAGCTCGCGGTCGCGCTCCTGTCGAAGGCCAGGTGCAGGTCGGGGCTGTAGCGGCCGTCATTGGCGCGCGCCACGGCCGCGACGGTGTGGTCGACGGCCCGCGCCCCGACCGGCCGCGCCGAGATCTCAACGACCGCGCCTTCGGCGATCATCGGGGTGTCGGCGCCGCGGCCGATGTCGACATAGTGGGCGCGTCCGTCCACCCCGTCGACGACGAGGAAGTGGCGGTCTCGGCCCTCGTCGGCGAGTCCGCGCCGCACCAGCCGCCCCACCACCGTCTCCGCCGCCGGGCCAGGCTCCCAGATCGCCTGCTCGGCCGGCGCGCGTTCGACCCCGCCGTCCTGCAGGGCGCGGTAGAGGGCGCGCTGGATGTCGCCGCGCTCGCCCATCCGTCGCAGGGTCTCCTCCAGGTCAGCTGATAGCCGGTAGCGGGTCGGAGCGACTTCGCGCGCGAGGCCAAGACGGGCCAGCGTCGCCAGACGGCCGGCGCGGGCGGCGTACTGCAGGGGATCGACATGGCGCGGGGAGACCAGACCGTCCGCCTCGACTGAGGCCAGCAGCCCGCGATCCAGACCGGTCAGCCGTTCCTGGCCGGCCTCGCGCAACAGCCGCGCGCCGATCTCCTGGTCGGTGGCCGGGCCAAGGTCGAGCGAGACCAGCTCGGCCGCGCGCTCGCGGAGGCCCCGGGTCAGGTAGTCCTTGGCGATGATCAGGTCCTGGCCTTGGTCGTCGCGTCCGCGCACGATGATGTGGGTGTGGGGGTGACCGGTGTTGAAGTGGTCGACCGCCACCCAGTCCAGCCGCGTGCCGAGATCCTTCTCGACCTGCGCCATCAGCCGGCGCGTCAGCGGCTTGAGGTCTTCGTACTGCGCGCCGTCCTCGGCCGAGACGATCAGCCGGAACTGCCGCGCATCGCCCCCCTGCTCGGCCCGGTCGATGAAGGCGCGGCCGTCGGCCCGGTCGGTGTCGGCCGCGTAGAGCTCGCCGGGTGCTCCCTGGCGGGTGACGCCGTCGCGCTGGATGTAGCGCATGTGAGCGCGCGCCGCCGCCAGCCCCTTGCCGGCCAGGCGCGGCGTCGAGATCTTGACCACCACCCGCCGCGCCCGCAGCGCCGAGCGGACGTCGCCGTGGACGATGACGCCGGCGACGCCAGCGCCCCGGCCGATGCGCGCGCCGGTGAAGGCCTTGCGCGGCGCCGCGCGGCCAAAGCGCCCGCCGCTGGCCAGCATCGCCGTGCGCAGGACCCTCGACAGATAGGACTTGCCGCGCCCCAGGGCCCTGGCCTTGCCCAGCCGCGGCTCGAAGTCGTCCTCGCCGCTCACGGCGCGCCTGCGGGCCTGTCGGCCGCCCGGCGCCGGAAATCGGCGAGCCGCGTCGGAGACTTGAGGCCGATCCGGCGCCAAGCCCGGCCGGGCGGCGCCAGGGCTGGGAGCCCCAAAACGATGTGCAGACAAGAGCTTACGGAGACAGACCGCAAGGCTGGCGCCGGTGCTTCATCTTGCCTTCCTCCGCCCCTCCCAAGGCAGAGCTTTCCACGCTCCATCACCGCCCCTCCCGCACCGTGTCCGGTAGCGGCGCCAAAAGCCCCACGGGCGCGGCGCTGGACGGGACGAGCGCTCTGCCCAGGGGGAAGAAGAGCCGCATTCCGGAGACCACGGCGGGCGGCATGTCCGGGGCGGCGGGCGTCGTCGAGAGGGCCGCCAGATAGGCCCGTGTCTCGGTCGGGAGCGGGTTCCCGTCACGCAAGTGGGCCGCATAACGCGCCGGTCCGGCGTTGTAGGCGGCGAAGAGACCGGGGTAGCCGAAGCGCGCGTGAAGCTCCGAAAGATAGGCCGCGCCGGCCAGGATGTTGTCGCGCGGAAGAGCAGGATCGGGTCCCAGGCCATGACGGCGGGCAAGCTCGGCATAGGTGCCTGGCATGACCTGCATCAGCCCGATGGCGCCGGCCGAGGACACGATCGGTCGTCCGGCCAGGTGGGTTCGCCCGCCGCTTTCGGCCGTCATCACCGCCGCGATCCAGGCCGTCGGCACGCCGAAACGGGCCGAGGCATGCGCGATCAACGGCGACCAGGACGCCACGCGCCCAGCAGCGGATGAGGCGGCCGGCGAGGCGGTTGGCGCGGGCGCTGTGACGGCGGCAGGCTCGCTCCCGGCAGCCATAGCGGGGTCGCCTTTCCGATCACGGCCGCGCGCGAAGCCGGCCCGAAATAGCGGCTGTCGAAGCCGTCGGCCGACGGCGACAGCAGCAGGACCGCGCCGTCATCAAGACGCTGGCAACCCCGCCACCAGGGCAGTGGGCGGCCCCTGGCGTCGGCCCGGCGGCGCTCTGCGACCACCACGCCATTGACCAGAAGACGCGGCCCGGCGGCGCAGACGAGGTCGCCGTCGGTCGCCGCGACGGTCTTGATGAGCGGCACGTTGGCGGGCAGGTAGCCGCGCCGGGCCGCCAAAAGCCGCGCGGCCGGCGGGGCGATCGCGGCCACGTAGCCGCCGATCGCCGGGACCTCTCCGGGCGCGATCCGCCAAAGGCCCACCGGCGCGCTGGCGCTGGCGTTCCAAACGAGGCGCGGCGCGGGACGCAGCAGCGCCGGGGCGAGGAGCGCGCCCAGCGCGCCGACGCCCAGCGCCAGGACGAGCGCGCGCCTAGCCATGGGGCCGGGCCTCCTGGCCGGCCGTGCGTCGCGCGAGCCCGCCTTCGGACCAGGTGTCGAGGTCATCGATATGGTAGCGCACGAAGCGACCGTGGCGGCGAAAGCGCGGCCCGGTTCCCTCGCTGCGCATGGTCTCCAGGGTGCGTTCGGCCAGCCCGATATAGTGGGCGGCCTGGGCGGTATTGAGAAACGGGCTGCCCTTGCGAGCACGGGCCGCGCGCGCGATCGCGTCGTCTTCGTCCATCATCGCCTTGCTCCGATCGTCGGGGCGCGGCGGGTTGGGGGAAGGTTTGGGCCGCGCTCGGGCGAGGAAACCGGGCCTTGCCCGGGACCGGGACGTACGCAAACGGGGGCGGCGCAAATCGTTCCCCCTGCCCGCCCCCTGCCCGATTGTCGTAAAGGCGGGCGGCCAAGCCCCCGCGCCGGGTGACGCGGGGGAGCCGGAAGGGTCAGGGTTCGGGGTTCCAGATCAGGGCGTAGACGCCGTCGTCGTCCTGGTCGGGCGCGCGGCCCAGATTGACTTTGTAGGCGCGCGGTCCGAGGTCCGGATGGGCGAGGGTCAGGCTGGTGTAGGGCTTGCCGGTGGTCTGGTTGATGTTGATCCACCCGGCCCCGATATCGACCCCGCCGCAGGTGACCCGGTAGTCCGGATGGGCGGGCGAGGCCTTGTCGCGGACGGGCGCGACATCGATGTCGCCACGGAAGTTGAGGGTGCGCAGCGGGCCCTTGTAGGCGCCGTTTTCGAGCTGGGTGACGTGGCCGAGGGTGGCGGTCATGGCGAGGTTCCTTGTCTGCTTCGTCGGGGCCGATCCCCGGCGACAGGCGCCCCGTCTGGCCGCTCCGGCCCGCCTTGACCCGGAGGGCCTCAGGCCCGGAGGGCCGCAGCGCAGCGCAGGACCCGAGCGGCGGGCTTTTTTGCAGCGAAGCGGCGCGAGGAGCCGCGCCCGTCCTTGGCGGGCGCGGCGGGGAAAAAAGTTCGCCGCGACGGTTCGAGGCGGGCCGGGGCGGCCATAGGGTCCAAGCCATCGTCGTGGGTTCGAACGCGGCGGAGCAGGCGGGGAACCCTCGCCATGGCCGCCCCCCTCGGCCACGTCACCCAGCTCGAAAACGGCGCCTGCAAGGGCCCGGTGCGCCCCCTCGGCGGCCACGGCGACAGCGCGTCGGGTCCGTCCGCGACAAGGCCTCGCCCGTCCATCCTGGCGACCGGGCCGCCTGCGGCGGGGCCCATATTGGGACCGGACGGATCAAGGTCGGGCTGGCCGCCGGCGCCCTGCGCCGCCTGACCCTCGCCCATCCGGACCTCGGGCCGGGCGCCTACAAGGTCAATCTGGGCCGCGCGCCCGACCAGGACGACGACGGCGTCTACGCCCTGATCTGGAACCCCGCACCCAGACCCTTCCGGCTTCCTCGCGTCGCCCGGCGCGGGGGCTTGGCCCCCCGCCGCGCCCGCGCGCGCCGCCGACAGGAAAAAGCCCCCGCGCGAGGCGCGGGGGCGAGGCTGACGCCCTCTGGCGGAAGAGTCTACTCGGCCGCCAGGGCGGCGGGGCCGGGCTCGGAGGTCGGGGCTGTCTGGGTAGCCTGGAGCGGGGGCGCCTTGCGCAGCAGAGGCGCGACGGTCCGGCTGACGGCGGCCGTGCGCAGCGGCCGCCGGGTGTAGGCCCCGGCCGGGAAGGTCAGCCACTTGGGGGTCCACTTGGCCGCCTTGGGCCGCCCGGCCGTTCCGTCGAGGCAGTCGCGAAGGATGGCCTTCTGGGTCTTGACCTTCTCCCCGACATTGCCGTCGGCGACCTTCTTGCCGCCGACCTCGGCGAGCATGGCGTTGATGGTCTCGCGGTCACGGATCAGGTCGAAGAAGGCCGCGTCCGGCGACCAGAAGGCGCCGGTGTCGACTTTCAGATAAAGCCCCGCGGCCTCGACCGCCTCGCCGCCGGAGGCCAGGGTTTCGCCGACGACCACGGCGGCGAGCGCCAGGAGGTCGGCGTCGGGCAGCGACAGGAGCTTGGCGAAGAAGCCCGCCAGTCCCCCGCCGGGCGACTGGCCGACGAGGTCGCGCCCGCCGTCGAGCCCCAGCCGCTTGGCCACCGCCGCCCGCCGCTCGTGAAACACCGCCTCGGCGGGACTGGCCTCCAGGCTCTGGGCCACGCACTCGGCCCCGCTGCGGCGCGGGTCCGGCTCGACTCGCCACAAGGACGAGCCGACCACCGCATGGGCCAGGAGCAGGCGCAGCGCCACGCCAGGATGATCGCCCAGGGTGGCGCGCACCGCCGAATGGCGATGCAGGTCGATATAGGCCTGCTGGCTGCTGGTGACCTCCGCGCGGTCCGAGCCGACCTTGCCCCCTTGGTTCTCGGTTTTGGCGGCGGCGGCCTGGGCGCGACGGGCCTCCTTGGGCGTCAGCCAACCCTCGTGGATGGTGACCTCGCCGCGCAGGCTGGCGGCGATATAGACCTTGCCGCCGTCCGCCTTGCTGGTCCGCTGGTGTTTCCAGCTTTCGAACGCGCGCCCCGTCTCCAGGATCTCGACGGCGTTCCAGCCCTGCGCCAACAGGGCCTCGCGGCGTTGGGCGATGGCCTGGTTCTGGTGGGTCCAGAACAGGGCCGGATCAGTGAAATAGCTGTCGTCGGCGAAGAAATCGCCGATGACCGCGCCGGGATAGTCGTCGAGATTGAACAGCGCGTGCTTGACGGCGATGGGCGCGCCGCCGAACAGCCACGCCTTGAGCTGGGCGCCAGCGGGGGCGCGCTGCTCGGGATCATCGAGCATGGCCAGCCACTCCCTTTGCCGAGCCTTGGAGGCCAGGGTCAGGGCGCGTATGGTGGCCACGTCGATGGCCTCGCGGCGATAGAGGGTGCGGATGCGCGGCAGGAGATCGCCCAGGGCGAGGGTCCGGCGCACCACCGCTTCGGTCAGGGCGAAGGTGGCGGCGATCTCCTCGGGCGTGCGGCCTTTCTTGACCAGCTTGGCGAAGGTCTCCCAGGTCGAGACCTCGTCGGGCGGCAGGCGGTGAAGGTTCTCGATCAGCGAGGCCTCGATGGCGGCCGCGTCGTCGCCCGGCTCCAGGATGCCGATGGGCGCGGGGTCGATCTCGACCCCCGCCGCGATCTCGGCGAGCGCCGCCGTCAGGCGGCGCGCCCCGGCCCCCACCTCGAAGTGACCCTCGACCACAACGCCGTCCACGATCTTCTCCAGGACCAGCATGGGCACGAGGATACCGCGCTGACCGATGGAGGGCCGGATGTCGGAGACGTCCGGCGCGGGCCTGCCATGGTGCATGTTCAGCCGCGAGATCGTCATGTTGCGGGGGTCTGCGAAAGCGAGTTTCATCGGAGCACTCCTTGTCTCCAGGGGGTGAACCGGCCCCTCCCGTCGAAGCTGTCCAGGCAAGCGGGCGGGGCCGGGATGCGCCAGGATCGGCGCGGCGACCGGCGCGGGGCGGACCCGGCGCGCGGAAGGGGAAAATCTTGAAAGGTCAGGACGGCGGGACGTCGCGGGCGGTCTCCCGCGTGTCGTCCCCCGGCCTGAGGGCCAGCAGGAAGTCGGCGGCCTTGGAGGCGCCCGAGGCGGCCTTGAAGATGGCGCGACTGTCTTCGCGCAGGGTCTCCAGCCACGCGCCCAGATAGTCGGCGTGACGCACGGTGGGGACGACGCCGAGGGCGGCGCAGACGAAGGCTGATCCCATCTCGGCCACCAGTTCCTCGCGCCCGTAGTCCTTGGAGCCGAAGGCGCCCGATTGCGGCCGATCCAGGCGCGAGGCGTGGCCGGTCCAGTGGGCCAACTCGTGGAAACAGGTGCGGTAATAGTTGATCTGGTCGCCGAAAGCGGTTTGCGGCGGCACGCGGATGAAGTCGCGCGAGGGGACATAGAAGGCTTGGTCGCCGCCGATCCTGAAATCAGCGCCGGTGGCGGCGATCAGCGCCTCGGCGATGGGAACGACCTCGCGCTCGGACGGCGGCGGCGCGGCGTGCTCATCGACGGCCAGCCCCTCGCACTGGGCGAGGTTGAAGACGGTGAAGCGCTTGAGGAAGGCCACCGCGCCGGGCTCGCCGCCCTCGCGCGCGGCGCGTTCCTTCTCCTTTTCGGGCACGAAGCGGTCGGCGAAGACCACGGTGGTCCCCTGCTCGCCGCGCCGGACCTGCCCGCCCGCCGCCTGGGCTTGGCGATAGGTGAGCCAGCCCTGGGTCGGGAAGCCGTGCTCGATGGCCGCGTCCCAGAGCAACAGGATGTTGATCCCCGAATAGCGCCGCCCGGTGGCGCCGTTGCGCGGCAGGCCAAGGGCCGGTGCGCCCGCCCCGGTCCAGGGCTGGACCCAGGGAAAACGGCCCGCCTCCAGCTGGGCGATGATCTTCCGGGTGACCTCGTCATAGAGGTTGCGGCCAGGGCCGGGACCGGGGCTGGGCTTAGCCTGGATGTCTTCGGCTGGCCCGGATCGAGGACGGGACGAGCGCATGGGGGGCCTCCTTCATCGCCCCAAGCCCGCGTCCTTTCGCCGGAAAGGGGGGTGGGCGGCGAAGAGCGACGGGAAGGCCCGCGCAAGCGGCCGCCGGCACCCGAAGGGCCGCAACGTCAGTGGAGGACCGGCCGCCAGGCCGGTTGCCGGCGGTCGCGGCGGGCCTAGACCGGCGCGCCGCCCACCCCCGTTTCAGGGGAAAGGAAAAACAAGGATGTCATCGCGCGTAGCGCGATGGCCTTATGGAGAGATCTTGATCGCCTGCGCCGCCGAGGGAGACACCCAGCGCCTAGGCGTTCCCGGCCTTGGGCGATGTATAGCCCTTGGGCCGTTTGAACGGCGCGGGCAACTGGTTCAGACGGCCACTCGAGAAGTCTTCGCTGAGCGCGGCTTTCGCATGCTTATGAGAGGGTGTTTCGAGCGCCACCGCCACCCGATGATCGATCGTGGCCTTGAAGTCAGATTGGGTGATCAGGAACGCATGGGCTTGGATCGCGGCGTCGATGCTTACCTTGTTACCCTTCAGGAACTCACTGGCGAGCTGATCTGCTTGGGATAGCGCCTCGGCCAGCGCGCGCTTGACCCGCTCCTTTTTGTCCTTATCGAGGGCGCTGAAGATCTTGGACACGCCCTTGATGTTGAACGCGCTCAACACGATGCGCGGACGCACCATCGGCGCCTTGATCCGCTCAAGCGCGCGGTTGACCGCGTACACGGCGGCGAGAGCCTTATCGAGGCGGACGGGCGTAAGCGCGTCGAGCTTGGTCTGCGGGATGATGAGCCGGATCTGCTCGGCGGTCATCCTCTGGCGGTCAATGACGCCGTTGTAGCCTGGATTGGTCTCGTAGACCCGCTGCAGTTCCTGGCCCACGACCGCGAGACTGACTTGGTCGATCGGTCGTAGGGCGCCGACAAGCGCGGCGATGTCCGGGAGGAAGGCATAGGGCCGAACCCGCGCCCATTGCTCCCATTGCTGATCGAACGTCGGCTCGACGTCGAGCCACAGCATCGCGCGATCGGCTTCGTAGTAGTCCTTCGCGTCCGTCGACACTGCGAGCCACCCCTGTCCCGAGGCGCGGGCGCCAACGGCCGAATTCGTTTCTGCCCCTCTCTCTGATAGAAGAAGGCTGCAAGGTATACTCAGGTATATTTTCGACCTTGACAATAGCTCCGCCGCTTGTGGACGCTCTGGTGGTGATGGCTTGGCTGGCGCGCCCTGGCGAACCAGAGAGCGGATACCTCACACCTGCGCCGATTGGCCGTTAACGAATATGCGGGTCCGCGCTGTTCTTCGCATGGCCTGCGACCTCCCATCGATAATCTGGACGGCGCACTCGCAAGTCGGGTGACGGGGTTGGGCGGACCCATGCGCCAGGGCTTCGACGTCCCGGCCATCGTGCAAGCCAACTTTCGGAGACCTCGGCGACAGAGATCGAGGAACTGACCTCCTGATGTCGCGAGACAAATTCCGCGATCCAATTGTGGCCGTCACGCCGACGGCTCGAAAGGACCGTCCGATGATCGCCTACCTCATTCCCGTGGCCTACTTCGTCAGCACCGTGCTGATCGCCGCGTGCGCCGTCGCGCACGCACTCCACCTCAAGCACAACAAGGCCGAGACGCGCCACGAACTCTACGAGAGCCTGGCCCACGTCATCTCCAGCGCCTTCATCGCGGCCGCCTACGCGATCAACGTTCCGGCGCACCATTGAGCGCCGACTTCGGATGGCCAAGTTCGCCTAGCGACTTGGCCATCCCCTATCCCGGCGATCGCGCCTGACGCCTCCTCACAATCCGGTTCAGTCAGGCCGTCCGAACCGGTGGATCATCGCACCGGCGCAGTGACGATCGCCGGCGTCGTCGAGGACAATCCGGCCAAGCGACCGCGCGTCGACGCGATTGAGCGCCAGTCTATGGTTCTCGGCTGCTTCGCTGACGGCGACATGCAAGTCGCCCATGAATGTCTCCACCGAGCGAGACCTGCCGCCAGCGGCCAGACGGTGCTGGAAATAGGTCGCCAGGAAGCCATAGCGAAGGGTCGGAACCGCATCGAAAAGGGCCTCCAACTTGCGAAGGTCCTCGGTAAAATCGCCGCCGGGCGCCTTCTTGACCTCGATGACGCAAAACGGATGAGGCTGCTCATAGTGGTCGGCATGGCGCATCAGGGCGATGTCCACGCGCCGACGATCGCCGTCGACGCCAAGCCGCCCAAGCGTCGCCTCAAGCTCGATCACGGGGCGGATCGACTGAGCCGCCCCGAAGACCTTCTGGGCGATAGACACCTGGATGAGATTTTCCGCGCCCGTATCGCCGGGCCAGACACGGCCGTTGCTCCAAGTCTTGGCGCGTTTGAGCGCCAAGGCCACGCCAGCGATGACGCCTGCGCGAACTTCGGTCTCGTTCATTCCGCCCCCACCTCCCCGTTCTGTTTGGACCCGATCCGCCCCCTGAGCGGACGGGTTCAGACCCGCCGTCGCCCGGCGACCTGAACCCGCGCGGCCGCCTTGCCGGCCGCCAATATGGTCTCGGACATCTTCGGGTCGGCGACGGCGCGGGCCAGTTGCAAGGACCCCATCAGGGTCGAGCAGACGCCCAAGGCCAGTTCTTGCCGGTCGGCGGTATCGGTCGGCAAGGCCGCCGCGACCTGGTCGATCATGACCTGGAGATGCGCGGCGTAGAGCGCACGGGTTTCCAGGGGCTGACGCGCCAGCTCGGGAAGCAGGGCGGCCGAGGGACAGCCGTTCGCCGGATCGTCACGGTGCTCAGCCGAAAGATAAAAATCGAGCACGGCGTCGAGGCCGCCAGCTTCCAGCCCCGCGCGCACCTGAGCCGACTGCGCCTCCAGGGCGCTTTCAACACAGGCGGCTACTAGGTCGGCCTTGGACTGGAAGTGCGGATAGAACGCGCCATTGGTCAGGCCGGCGTCCTGCATGATGCCCGAAAGGCCCGAGGCGGCGATGCCCTCGCTCCTGAAACGTCGCGCGGCGACCTCGATGATCCGCCGCCGGGACGTGTCTCTGTGACCCTTCTCATATCGCATGGGCGACCTATAGCACCTTGCCATTACATTATGATCATAATATGCAATTATGGTCATAATGTAATGGCTGCCCTCGCAGCCCCGCCCTGGAGAGGCAGATGAAACCAACCACGCGAAAGACCGCCATCGTCACTGGCGCGTCCACCGGCATCGGCAAGGCGACGGCGGCGGCCCTGGTCAAGGCCGGCTACACGGTGTTCGGCAGCAGCCGCAGCCCGGCGACCAGCGCGCTGAACGGCGTGACGATGCTGCCGCTCGACGTCACTAGCGACGCTTCGGTCGCCGACTTCGTCTCGACGGTCCTGGGCGCGACCGGCCAGATCGATCTCTTGGTCAACAATGCCGGCCTGGGGCTCCTGGGCGGGGCTGAGGAATCCTCGATCGCCCAGGTCCAGGCGCTGTTCGACGTCAATCTGTTCGGCGTGATCCGCATGACCAATGCAGTGCTGCCGTCGATGCGCGATCGTCGCCAAGGACGGATCATCAACATCAGTTCGGTTCTGGGGCTGATCCCCGCGCCCTATCTGGCCCACTACGCGGCCACCAAACACGCGGTGGAGGGCTATTCGGACTCGCTGGACCATGAGCTGCGCGCCTTCAACATCCGCGTCAGCCTCGTCGAGCCGGCCTACACGCGCAGCGTCTTCGACAAGAACGCCATGGCGGCCGACCGTCAGAGCCCGGCCTATGACCAGGCCCGCCAGGGGGCGCTCGCCGCCATGGAACGGTCCATGGCGGCGGCCGACGAGCCGCAGGTGGCCGCCGACACCGTCGTCGTCGTCGCCCTGGCCAAGGCGCCACGACGGCGTTATCCGGCCGGCAAGACGGCCAAGCAGGTCGCGACCCTGCGCCGCTTCGTTCCGGCCGACGCCTTCGACAAGAGCCTGCGCAAGCAGCTGGGCCTGCCCGCCTAGGCGCCGTTGCTACGGCCGCGCCATAACGGCGCGGCCGTAGCAACGGCATGGGGCCATCGTTCGCCAGAAGAGGATAAAGCCATAGCCGGCTCGCGGACCATCTTTACGCCGCGCCAACCCTGAGCGTCAGGCCCAGCCGCCACGGCGCGCGAACGCAACCAAGCTCAGGCGCCGCTCGGTTGACGATGCGCGCCAAGATTCCTCGCCGCCCTTCGCTGTTCCTTGGACTTCGGCGCGGGACGCGTCGCGACGTCCCGCGCCTTAAGCGGCGCCAGACACTCCGAGCAGACCTGAACTGGCTGGAAGTCGCATCCGCACCGCGTATGGCGTCGCAGCTCGGGCGGCCCGGCCTCGCCAGCATAATAGACGTCGCCGAAATGGGAGACGGCCAGCAACACCGGGTGCAGGGCCTCGCCCTTGGATGTCAGGTAATAGTCATAGCGGACGGGATTGTCCTGATAGGCGCGCCTTTCAAGCACGCCCTCTTCGACCAGGAGCCGCAGGCGCGCCGACAAGAGATTGCGGGCGATACCGAGATTGCGTCCGAACTGCTCGAACTTGCTTACGCCCGCAAAGCAATCACGCGGGACCAGGAGGGTCCATCGATCGCCGATCACCGCCAGGGCGCGGGATATGGAACAGGGCTGGTCAGCGAGGTCGTCCCACCGCATGGCTTGGCGGCCTCCGCGCTTCAGGACGCGTTCCAGCCCCCGCCCAGGGCTTGGAAGGATCGGATCGCCGCGCGGGCGGCTTCGGTCCGGGCCTGCGCCCGAGCGTCGCGCGCGGCTAAAAGGCGGGTGTCGGCGTCGAGCACTTCTACGAGGCTTACCGCGCCGGCCTCGTAAGCGACCTGCGAAGCGGTCCTGGCCTTGGCCAACGAAACCTCACCGTCGGAGAGGACCCGGGTTTGGTCTTCGCGCTTCACCAAACTGACGAAGGCGTTCTCGACATCCTCGCTCGCCCGCAGCACGGCCTGCTGGTAGGCCGCCAGAGCCTCGGCCTTGCGCCCGCGCGCGGCCTTGACCTCTGCTCCGACGCGGCCGAAATCGAAGAGCCGCCAGCGTAGTCCGATCACGCCTTGGGCCTGGTTGGCCGGGCTCTCGAAAAGCGTGTCGCGGCTGGTCGTCGCCGTGCCGACGAGACCGCTCAGGGAAAACTTTGGGAAGTATTGGGACAGGGCCGAACCGACCTCGGCGTTGCTGGCGCGCAAGCGCTGCTCGGCCACCACCAGATCGGGACGGCGACGCAGGAGCTCGGCGGGTCCAACCGCGTCAGCCAAGCCCGGCGCGACGGGAATCGCCGCAGCCGTGATCAGTTCGGCGCGGTAGGTCCCCGGCTGGGCGCCCTGAATGACGTCCATGGCGTTGAGCGCCGCCTCCAGGCCCTCCTCTAGCACGGGAATGCTGGCGCGGGTCTGAGCCAAGGCGCCCTTGGCCTGTTGCAGCTGCAGATCGGCGGCCGCGCCATGGTCATATTGCAGCTTCACGGTCTCGACGAGCCGCGCCTGGGTGTCAACCTGGCCGCGGGCGACAGCCAGGCGCTCCTGCAGACCCCGCACCAGCATGTAGGTGTCGGCCGTCTGGGCGGCCACAGCCAGCCGGGCGGCGGCGACGCCCGCCTTGGCCGCATCGTAGCGGGCCAGCGCCGCCTCGCGGTCGCGCCGGGTCCCGCCAAAGACGTCCAGTTCCCAGCCCGCGACTAGGTTGCCCTCGTAGAGCGACCCGTCGCGGTCAAAACTCGGCGTGGCGGCCAGGAGGCGACCGGTCGGCGTCTGGGTCGAGGCATGAACCGCCGCGGCCTGGGCCTGCACCGAAGCGGACGGCAAGAGCGCGGCTGTCGCTGCGCCGAGTCCCGCCCTTGCCTGGGTGACGCGCGCGGCGGCCTGGGCCAGGTCCAGGTTCTGGGCCAGGGCGCGATCGACGAGCCGGTCAAGGACAGGGTCGTTGAAACCCTTCCACCAGGCGTCGGCCGGCGCCGGGGCGAGCCCACGCGCGCTGACCGCAGCCTGTCCCATGAAGGCCCCCGTCTTGGGCGGGGCGGGCGCGGCGTAGTCCGGACCAATGGCGCATCCGGAGGCGACAAGAGCGCTGGCGGTCAGCAGGGCGTATAGAGCAGAGCGCATGGACATCTCACTGGCGCGATCAGATCGTGACTAATTGCCAATATCGTCACCCGTTTGTCAATCACAAGGACAGATGCTAGCCTGTACGCCATGACCACGATCGACTCCCTCCCTCCCGCCGCCGGTCAGCGCGGTCCTGCCGAGCACGGCATCCGCGATCAGATCGTCGATGCGGCCAGGATCCATTTCAGCCGCTTCGGCTATAGCAAGACCACGGTGGCCGACCTTGCCAAGGCGATCGGCTTCTCGAAGGCCTACATCTACAAGTTTTTCGATTCCAAGCAGGCCATCGGTCAGGCGATTTGCGCCCAGTGCCTGGACAAGGTCCTGGCCGGCGGCGAAGCGGGCATAGCTGAGGGCAAGTCGGCCGCCGACAAGTTCAGGCGGTATTTCAACGGCTTGATTGCAACCAGCGCCGAACTCTTCTTCGAAGACAAGATGCTTTACGACATCGCCGCCCATGCCGCCGAAGAGCATTGGCCTTCGGCGGTCGCGTACCTCGCCAGCGCCGAGGACCGCCTGAAGGAAATCATCATTCTGGGCCGGGAAGCAGGCGAGTTCGAACGCAAGACGCCGATCGACGAAACCTGCGAGGCGATCTTGCTGGTCATGCAGAGCTTCATGAATCCTTTGATGCTCAAGCACAATCTGGACGGCCTGCCCGAGGCCCCGACCAAGGCAATCAATCTCGTCCTGCGCAGTCTCGCGCCATAGGCAATACCCAATGTCGCATTGTGACGAGTTGACAATTTAGTCACTCGGCATCAGCTTAGGCTCCTCCGTTCCTGGCAGGATCCTTTAAGCCATGTCGTCTCGTACTCTCGCCGTCGCCCTGCTTATGGGCGGCCTTGCACCCCTGGCCGCCTGCGGCGGCAAAGCCGGCGCCGAAGACCCACGCACCGACGCGCCGGTGGTTCGGGTCGCCACCGCCGCCCCGGCCGCAAGCGGCGAGCGGCGCTTCAGCGGGGTGGTCACCGCGCGCGTGCAGAGCGATCTGGGCTTTCGGGTCGGCGGCAAGGTTGTCGCGCGCCTGGTCGACGCGGGTCAGGCGGTGCGGCGCGGCCAGCCGCTGATGCGGATCGACGCCACCGACTACGCCCTGGGCGTGACGGCCCAGAATGAGCTCGTCGAGGCCGCCCGGGCCCGGGCCGTGCAGACGGCGTCGGATGAGCGGCGGCTCAAGGGTCTGGTCGCGGGTGGCGCGGTGTCGGCCATAGCCTATGACCAGGCCAAGGCCGCCGCCGACGCCGCCAAGGCCCAGCTCGACGCCGCCGAGGCCCAGGCGCGGGTCTCCAGGAACACCGCCGGCTATGCGGTTCTCATCGCCGACGCCGACGGCGTCGTCGTCGAAACCCTGGCAGAGCCGGGCCAGGTTGTGGCCGCCGGACAGCCCGTCATTCGCCTGGCGCAGGCTGGCCCCCGCGAGGCGACCATCACCCTGCCCGAGACCGTGCGCCCCGCCGTGGGCTCGCTGGCGACGGCCTATGGCTTTAACGGCCAGGCGGTCGGCCAGGCCCGTCTTCGCCAGCTCTCAGACGCGGCCGACCCGCGCACCCGCACCTTCGAAGCCAAGTACGTCCTGACCGGCGTCGCCGCCCAAGCGCCGCTCGGCTCAACCATGGTCGTGGCCCTGCCTGGTCAAGCGGGCGGGGCGATCAAGGGCCTCGAAGCTCCGATCGGCGCCCTCTACGATACGGGCAAGGGCCCGGGCGTCTGGGTCGTCAAGCCCGGCGCCTCGACCGTCGATTGGCGCCCTGTCCAAGTCGCCGGCGTCGGCGCAGAGACCGTGACGATCACAGGAGGGCTGCGCGGCGGTGAACAGTTCGTCGCGCTTGGCGCCCACATGCTCCACCAAGGCCAGCGCGTGCGCATCCTGACCGGAGCGGCGCAATGAATTTCAATCTCTCCGCCCTGGCGGTCCGCGAGCGATCGATCACCCTCTTCCTGATCATCGCCCTGACCTTCGCCGGCGCCTTCGCCTTTATGAAGCTGGGCCGGGCAGAGGACCCCAGCTTCTCGATCAAGATCCTGACCATCGTCAGCGCCTGGCCTGGCGCCACGGCCCAAGAAATGCAGGATCAGGTCGCCGAGCCGCTCGAAAAGCGCATGCAGGAACTGAAGTGGTACGATCGCTCGGAGACCTTCACCCGTCCGGGCCTGGCCTTCACCACCCTGACGCTGAAGGACCAGATCCCGGCCAAGGAACTGCAGGAGCAATTCTACCAGACTCGCAAGAAGATGGCCGACGAGGCGCCGAACCTGCCGCGCGGCGTGCTGGGACCGTTCGTCAACGACGAGTACGGCGATGTGACCTTCGCGCTCTACGCGCTGAAGGCCAAGGGCGAGCCGCAGCGCCTGCTGGTCCGCCAGGCCGAGACCCTGCGCCAGCGCCTGCTCCACGTGCCGGGCGTCAAGAAGGTCCAGATCATCGGCGAGCAGCCGCAGAAGATCTTCGTGGAATTCAGCCAGGCGCGCCTGGCGACCCTGGGCGTCAGCCCCAGAGACCTCTTCGCCGCGCTTAACGATCGCAACCTGGTCACCCCAGCCGGCGCGATCGAGACGCAAGGTCCCCAGGTCCAGATCCGCCTCGACGGCGCCATCGACAGCCTTGAGACGATCAAGGAAACGCCGATCGTGGTCGGCGGCCGCACGCTCAAGCTCGGCGACATCGCCGAGGTCAAGCGCGGCTACGAAGATCCGGCCACTTTCCTGATCCGCAGCAGCGGCGAGCCGGCCGTCGTGCTCGGCGTGGTGATGAAGGACCGCTTCAACGGCCTGGAGCTGGGCAAGAACCTCGAGAAGGAAGCCAAGGCCATTCAGGACGAGATGCCGCTGGGGATGAGCTTCACGAAGATCACCGACCAGGCGGTCAACATCGCCGAGGCCTACGGCGAATTCATGCTGAAGTTCTTCGTGGCCTTGGCCGTGGTCATCGTCGTCAGCCTGATCAGCCTGGGCTTCCGGGTCGGGGTGGTGGTGGCCATGGCCGTACCGCTGACCCTGGCGGGCGTCTTCGTGATCATGCTGGTTACGGGCCGCGACTTCGATCGCATCACCCTGGGGGCGCTGATCCTCTCCCTGGGTCTGCTGGTCGACGACGCCATCATCATCATCGAGACGATCGTGGTGAAGATGGAGGAAGGCAAGGATCGGATCTCGGCGGCGACCTACGCCTGGGGCCATACCGCAGCCCCGATGCTCGCGGGCACCCTGGTGACGATCATCGGCCTGATGCCAGTCGGCTTCGCCAAGTCCACGGCGGGCGAATACGCCGGCAACATCTTCTGGGTCGTGGCCTTCGCCCTGATCACCTCCTGGTTCGTGGCGGTGATCTTCACGCCCTATCTCGGCGTCCTGATGATCCCCAAGATCAAGCCGATCGAGGGCGGGCACGCGGCGATCTATGACACGCCGCGCTATCGCAAGCTCCGCGCCATGGTCACCTGGACGGTGGTCAACCGCTTCAAGGTCGCCGCCGGCGTCGGCGTAGCCATGGTCGTGGCCGTGCTGATGATGGGCGGGATCAAGCAGCAGTTCTTCCCGCTTTCGGATCGGCCCGAGGTGCTGATCGAGGTGCAGATGCCCGAAGGCCAAAGCATTGGCTCCACCAGCCAGGCCGTGGCCAAGGTCGAGGCGTGGCTGGCCAAGCAGCCCGAGGCCAAGATCGTCACCAGCTACATCGGCCAGGGCGCGCCGCGCTTCTTTCTGGCCATCTCGCCCGAACTGCCCGATCCATCATTCGCCAAGATCGTTGTGCTGACGCCCGACGAGAAGGCTCGCGACGCCCTCAAGAAGCGTGTGCGCCAATTTGCGGCCGACGGCTCGGTCCAAGGCGCGCGCATCCGCGCCACCCAGATCGTGTTCGGCCCGCCTTCGCCGTTCCCCGTGGCCTTCCGGGTGATGGGTCCCAACCCCGACCGCGTCCGCGCGATTGCCGACGAGGTCAAGGGCGTCATGCTTAAGAACCCGAGCCTGCGCCAGGTCAATACCGACTGGGGCGAGCGTGCGCCGACCGTCCATTTCGTGCTTGACCAGGACCGCCTGCGCGCCTTTGGCCTAAGCTCCGCCGACGCCTCCCAGCAGCTGCAGTTCCTGCTGACGGGCGTGCCGGTGACCCAGGTGCGCGAGGACATCCGCTCGGTCGAGGTGGTCGCCCGCACCACGGGCCAGGAACGTCTCGATCCGGCCAGGCTCGGCGCCTTCACCCTGGTGGGCGCGGCGGGCGAACGCATTCCGCTCGACCAGATCGGCAAGGCCGAAATCCGCATGGAGGATCCGATTTTGCGCCGTCGCGACCGCCTGACCACAATCACCGTGCGCGGCGACATCGACGAGCGCCTGCAGCCGCCGGACGTCTCCGTGGAGGTTCAAAAGTCCCTGCAGCCGATCATCAAGGCTCTGCCGGCGGGCTATCGGATCGAAATGGGCGGGTCGATCGAGGAGGCGGGCAAGGCCAACGCCGCTTTGGCCGTGGTCTTCCCGTTGATGTTCATCTTGATGATGGTGGTGATCATCTTCCAGGTCCGGTCGCTGTCGGCGATGTGGATGGTGCTCCTGACCGCGCCCCTGGCGCTGGTCGGCGTCGCCCCCACCTTGCTGATCTTCCAGCAGCCGTTCGGGTTCAACGCCATCCTGGGCCTGATCGCCCTGGCCGGGATCATCATGCGCAACAGCCTGATCCTGATCGGCCAAATCCAGATCAACCAGGCCGAGGGGCTGGACCCTTTCCATGCCGTCATCGAGGCGACCGTCCAGCGCGCTAGGCCGGTGATCCTGACAGCCTTGGCCGCCGTGTTCGCCTTCATTCCACTCACCCTGTCAGTGTTCTGGTCCTCGATGGCCTACACCCTGATCGGCGGGACGATCGGCGGCACGGTCCTGACCCTGGTCTTCCTGCCGGCGCTCTACGCCATGTGGTTCAAGATCAAGAACGCGCGTCCAGATGAGGCGCAGAGCAAGGCCGGCGAGCCACCAGCCCTGGCTCGCTAGCGGCCTGGCGGCTGGCTCCCCCATCGTCCTTACCCCAAGGGGACGATCGAGCCGGCCGCCGAACCACTTCAACTCCCGCAAAGGCGGCCAGGCCGCCGCTAGAGGACATCGGTCGTGAACGCAGCCTCCTTTTGTCCCGAACCTCGGCCGGACCTGCGTTCGAGGGTCCTCTCGGCGGCGACGGCGCTGTTCTATCAACGCGGCTGCCTGGCTGTGAGCGTCAACGATATCGCCGAGGCCGCGGGTGCGACGAAGACGAGCCTCTACCGCTATTTTCCCTCCAAGGACGCCTTGGCGGTCGCTTGCTTGGAGGCTGACATCCTGGCCGAGCAGACCGTGCTCGAAGAGCTCGCCCGCCACTACGCCTCAGACCCGATCGAACACCTGCGGGCGGTCGTGGCCGAGGTCGCCGACCGAATGGTCGAGCCGGAGTTCCGCGGCTGGATGCCGGCCAATTTCGCCGTCGAGATCGCCGATCCGGATCATCCGATCCGCCGCGCCTGCAAGCACGCGGATGAGATGCTGCGGCGCCATGTTCTCGAGCTCGTTCGGAAGGCGAGGCTGGAGAACCCCGAAGCGATCACCGACAGCCTGCTGCTGGCCATGCTCGGCGCGGCCATCGCCTCGCAGATAAACAAAAAGGGTGGCGCTGCGGCCGCGCTGAAGGCGTCTTGCGAAGCCCTGATCAGCCGCCAGCAGCTCAATGTCCAGGCCGCGCAATAGTCGCCCGGAGCGCGCCGCGCTCATTGCCGCCACCGATGGCTACGTCGAGCGCGGACGGTCATCGTTCAACACTAGGCGACGGCCTTGTCGCCCGGCCCCGAGGCCCGCAAACATGGCCAGGCCGCTGAGCGTCATTGGCGTTTTCAAAGACCAGCGCCGCCCCAGTCTGTCACACGGGTTCGCAGACTTTGAGCGCGATGACGCCTGGACCAGAATGCTTTGCCGGCGCTTTTGGCCACATGGCCAAAGCCAGACAGGAGGAAGCCCGTGAGCAAAGGTCGCGCCGATCGTCATGCGTACAGTCGGACCGGGGGAACCGACCGACGCCGACGCGACCTGCTCGCGGCGGTATCGATGCTTTGTCTGGCTCCATGGGCAAGAGCCCGCGCTGACGAAGCGCCGGACCACACCGTGATCTTGCGGGGCGACGCAGGCGCAAGCCGGTTCGACGGGATTGGCGTGGTCAACGGCGGCGGGGCGACCTGCGTGCTGCTCAAGGACTATCCCGAACCCCAGAGAAGCCAGATCCTGGATCTGCTCTACAAGCCCAAATTCGGGGCTTCGGTCAGCGCCCTTCTCGTCGAGATTCCGGGCGATGGTAATTCAACCCAAGGCTCAATGCCCAGCCACATGCATAGCCGTGACGACCTCGACTATCAGCGTGGCTACACTTGGTGGATCCTTCGCGAGGCCAAGCGTCGCAACCCCGCGCTGACCCTCGACGCGACCGCCTGGAGCGCGCCGGGATGGCTGGGCGGCGGCAATTTCTGGTCCAACGACACCATCGACTACTACATCAAGTGGCTTGAGGGCCTTCGCTCGATCCATCATCTGGAACTGGACGCCATCGGTTGCCGTAACGAGAAGGGCACGGACTACGCGTTCGCCAAGGCCCTTCGCAAAGCGCTCGACGCGCGCGGCTTTTCCAGCGTCAAGCTGCACGGCTTCGACAACTGGCCGCCCGAGACAAAGCTGGCTTTCGTCAAGGACATGGAATCCGACCCCGATCTGCGCGCCGCGATCGACGTCATCAGCGGACACACATTTTATGAGAACGGCCAGGTTCCCGCCGACATCCAGGCCAAGGCGGCCGCCTGGGGCAAGCCGATCTGGAATACGGAAGACCACATTTATCTAGAGGGCTTCGACTGCACGATCGGCATCGTGCGCGCCTTCAATCACAACTGGATCCATAGCGGCGTGACCAAGGTGGTCAACTGGTACGACATCGCCGCCCTCTACCCGATCGAACCCTATTCTGAAGACCCCGCCGCGCTGGTGGCCCACAGCCCATGGAGCGGCGCCTATCGGATTCGCGAGGCGCTCTGGGGCTACGCGCACTATGGCCAGTTTAGCCAGGCCGGATGGCGCTATCTGAACGGCGCCAGTGGGCTGCTGCCGGCGGGCGGTTCTTACGTAGCGCTCAAGTCGCCCGGGACGGACTATAGCCTCATCATCGAAACACGAGATGCGATCAGGCCCCAGACGCTGCGCCTCCGGGTCGGCGCGGGCCTATCGGCCAAAGACCTCTGCGTCTGGCGAAGCAACAAAGCCGAGCAGTTCATTCGCCTGGCCGATGCGCGCCTTGAGGCCGGAGAAGTTTCCATCCGCCTCGAGCCCGACGCCATCTATTCGCTGTCCACCACCCGGGGCCAGCAGAAGGGCGGCTTCGACGGCGTTCCCTCCGCCACGCCGTTTCCGATGCCCTACCTTGAGACCTTCGAGGGCTATGAACCCGCGGCGACCTTCGGGCGGCTGCCGCGCTACACAGCCGATATAGCCGGCGCGTTCGAGCTTGCCTCAAGACCGGACGGAAAGGGCCAGTGCCTGCGTCAGGTCGCCCCCGTTCCGACCAACTCCTGGGCCCCGGACTGGCGCCCTTACACGATCCTGGGCGACGCGGCCTGGCGCGACTACGAGGTCTCCACCAGCGTCTGGCTCAATCCCGGAGACACGGCCGGCGTCATGGGCCGCATCAACCACGTCGGGACCGGCTATGGCTTTATCCCCAAGGGTTACTTCCTGGAACTGGCTCATGACGGGGCGTGTCGCCTGGTGGCCGTGCGCGGCAAGCCCAATCCCGGCGCACTGACCGGCGACGCCGAGCAGCAAGCCCTGATCCGGGCCGGCCGCTTCGATGGCGAGGGTGGAGAACTGGGGCTCGGCGAGATACGCTTGCCGGGCGTCGGACCTGGACGATGGCATGAGCTTACGCTTCGCTTCGAAGGCGAAGCGATCACGGCGCTGGTCGACCGCAAGGTCGTCCTGACGGCCACCAACGGCCTCTACCAGGCCGGCATGGCAGGGCTTCTGGCCGGCGCGGCCCCTGCGCGCCTGAGCACACCCTGGTTCCAACGCCTGCTCATCAAGCCGCCCGCCGCTCGTGACCCAGCGCCCTATCGCCCGGGCAGCGCCCGAGGTCGGATCTATTCTCCGCCCAGAGGTTGAGGTGCGGCTCGGGCTTTAGATGCGCCAAGAACGGCGCGGCCCAAAGACCGATCACCGTGGACCTTCAGCCGCCGAAGGCGAGCTGATCCCTTGGGGACGACGGTTCTGTTGAAGTCCAGGGTTCTGCGTCCAGTCGGCCAAGGCCGGGCGAGTTAGCGCCTCGAATGCCTCGCTCGAACGCCTCGGCGGATGTTTAGCCCTTCAGTCGGAGGTCTCGGCCGCCGCACGGATCAGGTTGATGAGATGGCGACGCGAATTTGGGGGCAAGGCCAAAAGGCCCTCCACAAGCTCCGGCGCTTCCCCGACCGCCATGAACGATTGGACCCAGGCCGGAGCGACGACTGAGAAAGCCGGCGCCTCAAGGCCTTCGAAGAACCAGTCGATCGGTCGATCCAGCCGCCGCGCGAAAGCGTGCAGCGCCGAAGCCGAGATCCGGTTCGCGCCGCACTCGTACTTCTGCACTTGCTGGAACGTGACGCCGGCGGCCTGCCCCAGAACATCCTGAGATAGCTTGCCAAGCCGTCTGCCCAAACGCAGGCGAGCGCCGACATGGAGGTCAACCACATGAGGCTGCGAAGGCATGACTACATGGACTCCGTATAGGTCGACGTGTCGCCGGAGAGGGCTAGGCGCTCATGTGAAGAAACAGGTCGCGGAAGTAGTTCATGACTCGCCTGAACCAAGACGCCTGGGGTTCGATTTTAGGTTCGGGCGGCAGCTGTCGTGCTGATTTGGGCGCGGTCATCACTTGCTCCCCAAGGATTGCATGTCGCCCGCCGACCAGCGCCGGAGAAGGACGCTGGCGTTGACGCCGCCAAAACCAAAGCCGTTCGACAGGGCGTACTCTATCGGCGCGATGCGAGGCTCCAGCGCGACCAGATCCAGCCCCAGGGCCGCCTGATCGGGCTGAGTTAAATTGAGCGTCGGCGGCGCGACGCCGTCGCGCGTGGCCAAGATCGCGAAGATCGCCTCGACCGCGCCGGCCGCGCCCAGCAGATGCCCGGTCGCCGACTTGGTCGAGCTGATCAGCAGGGGAGCGTCCGCGCCGAAGACGGCCTTGAGCGCCGCCAGCTCACCCGCATCGCCGACCGGCGTCGAGGTGGCGTGGGCGTTGACATGGCCGACCTGCCAGGGCTCGACGCCAGCTTGGGACAAGGCCGCGCGCATGGCCCGCTGCGCGCCTTCGCCATCCTCCGGCGCGGCGGTGAGGTGGTAGGCGTCGCTGCTGGTGCCATAACCCACGATCTCGGCGATCGGCGTCGCGCCGCGCGCCAGGGCATGCTCCAGCGTCTCCAGGACCACGACACCGGCCCCCTCCCCCATGACGAACCCGTCGCGGCCAGCATCAAAGGGCCGAGAACCCGCCGTCGGGTCGTCGTTGAAGGCGGTCGAAAGCGCTCGCGCGGCGGCGAAGGCGCCCAGACTGGCGCGATCGATGCAGGCCTCGGCGCCGCCGCAGACCACGACGTCGGCCTCGCCTGTCCGCAGCAGACGCGCGCCATCGCCCAAGGCCTGGACGCTGGCGGCGCAAGCCGTGACCGGCGCGCCCAGCGGCCCCTTGAAGCCATGGCGAATGGAGATCCAGCCCGCGGCCATGTTGGCCAGGAACGAGGGGATGGTGAAGGGCGACAGGCGCCGTGCGCCCCGCGCCTCGGTGATGCGCACCGCCTCGGTGATGGCGGGAAAGCCGCCCACGCCCGAGGCGATGATCGTGGCGGTGCGCTCCTGATCCTTGGCGGTGTCGGGACGCCAGCCGGCTTGGGCGATGGCTTCTTCAGCAGCCGCCAGAGCGAAGGGGATGAAGCGGTCCATCTTCTTCTGGTCCTTGACCCCGACGATGGCGTCGATGTCAAAGCCCGCGACCGGGTCCTCCAGCTTGGAAGGGACCACGCCGCCGATCTTGCACGGGACATCGAAGACGACGGTGTCGTCGAGCCTGCGAAGGCCCGAACGGCCGGCCAGCAGGCGCGACCACACCGTCTCGACGCCAACGCCCAGGGGCGTGACCAACCCCATGCCGGTGACCACCACGCGCACGCGCGCGACGCCGCTCACGAACGCCGCCCATGAGCGAGCGCGGCGCGATCCAACTCGCCCGGCGCGCTTCCCCAATTCGCGCCGCGCCATCGACCTGCGCGCCTGGGCGCTTCGACGCCTTGAATGACGCACGCTGGAAGCATTGAAACCTCATCGCCAAGTGACGAATATACAATATTGTCACTCGTCGTCGACATGGCAAGAGGATACGCCCTCGCGAACCAAGGGCGCTCGACTAAAGCCTCTTGCGGCAACGAGAGGCAGAGACGCGGCTTGGTGCATGGACCCGGATCATCGAAGCCCGCAACCGCCCATGGGGCTTGGCGTTCTCCTTTCCGATCGCCCGCTAGGTCAAGGTAGGAGCCCGTCGGTGGACGACAGCAAACGCACATCGACCGCGACCGCCGATCGCCGCGACTTGGTGTTCTTCGCCGTCGAGCGGGCCAAGACCCCCATCGTGATCTGCGATCCGTCACAGGAGGACAATCCAATCGTCCTGGCTAACGCCGCCTTCCTGGAGCTTACGGGTTACACCCCCGAGGAGGTGATCGGGCGCAACTGTCGCCTGCTTCAAGGTCCCGCGACCGATCCTGAGGCGATCCAAGCCCTGCGTGAGGCTGTTTCCGACGCCCGCCCCGTCGAAGTCGAGATCCTTAACTATCGCAAGGACGGCGGCACGTTCTGGAACCGCGTCAACCTCAGTCCCGCGCACGACGAAGCCGGTCGCTTGGCCTATTTCTTCGCCTCGCAGGTCGATGTCAGCCTCCAGCGGCGAGCGAGCGCCTCTGCGGCGGAGGAAAGCCTCGTTCTCCTGCGCGAGGTGGACCACCGGGCGATGAACGCCCTGGCGATCGTGGAAGGCATCGTGCGTCTTAGCCGCGCACAGGACGCCAAAGAGTACGCCGCTGCGGTCCAGCGGCGCATCCAGGCGCTCGCCAGGACCCATGCGTACCTCTCCGAGCGGCGCTGGCGGCCGGCCCACTTGCATGAGCTTTTCCAACTGCAGATCGCGCCGTTCGATCTGGGCCGCGCGACGCTGGCTGGTCCCGAGATCGCGGTAGGCGCGGCCATGGTTCAGCCTTTGGCGCTCGTTCTTCACGAGATGATCGCCAACGCTGCGGTGCATGGCTGCCTGTCAACACCTGCCGGCGCGCTCGCCGTCAGCTGGGGCCCACAAGAAACGACCAGCGGTTTCACGATCGTCTGGGAAGAAATCGGCGGACCCGCGCCCGCTGCGCGCAGATCGGCGGGATTTGGTTCGGCGATGATCGGCGCCATCATCGAGAGGCAGCTGCGCGGCAAGGCGCGCATGGATTGGCGACCCACGGGGCTTTACGCCGAGTTCGCCCTTCCGAGCGCCGCCGTTGAAGCTGAGCCGTTTCGAGTTGCTCAGGGCGCCTGAACAGCGAGCGCATGATCTCGCTCGATTATCGGCCTCGCCCGGCGCTTTTGGCCAGGCGCTCTGGCTCACCGTTTGACGCAATGGCCGTGGCTCTCCCGCGGGTCACATATAATCGTTCCGACGCGCGTCCGCCGTCGAATGAGGCCGTCGGCACCAAGCAAGGCGAACGCCCCGCGCACCGTCATGCGAGAGACGCCGCAGAGGCGAGCCAGGCGACGCTCGTCGGGCAGCCGGTCGCCCGGCTGCAGCTCTCCGCTGCTGAGACGATCGCGGATCAGCGTGTAGAGCTGGCGATAGCGCGGCGCCGAGCCGCCGGGCAGGATCCAAGAGCGCATGGCCGGCCCCTGAGCCGCAGCAAGGAACAACCCGGCGCCGAGCGGCGCATGAGTGCGCGCCTTTGGCGGCCCCTCAGGAGACCGACAGGCAAGGGCTGAGGCGCTCACTCAAGGCGCCTTGGGCTTGGCCAGCGTCCAGCCGTCCAACTTACGGATGGTCGCGCTGCCGCCCCGCGCACTGGCTGACCACTTGAGCCCGCCGCCGCCCGGGAAGAACCGGTCGGTGATGGTGGTCTGTCCATCGTTGACATAGAGCTCGATGATTGACTGGTCTACGAACGCCCGTAGGCGCACGCGTCCGGACGTAAGGTCGACCGGCGCGGTGTGGCGATCGGCGAAGGCGTCGTGGAAATGGGGACCCGACCGCGTGCGGTCGATGAACACCTCGTTGGTCTTGGGCGTCACGCCGATCAAGGTCTGGAACCCCTTGTCGTCGGTAAGGGCGATCTGGACCTGTTCGGCGCTCCCCGTTTCCAGCTCCAGGTCCAGCTCGACGGCGCCGCCCTGGACCGGCAGCAAGGTTGCGTTTTCGCCAAGGGCAAGCGCGCTGACCGAACGATGGCCCGAGCGAAGCGCCTCGACTTCCCGTACCGGCGCCTGGGCGATGCGATAGCCTTGCGGCGTCTTCTTCAGGCTGACGACGCGCGGCAGGGACATTAGGCCCCGCGAGGGATAGGTCGGGATGGCGTTGGCGTAGCGCCAGTCGTTGGCCCACCCGATCCAGATGCGCCGCAGATCGTCCTTGGGCAGGTCGTTCCAGGAGACGGCGGCATAGAAGTCCGCGCCATAGTCCATCCATTGAGGCTCGCGTCCCCAGCTTGGATCGGGCGTGAAACGGGTCCCGTCGAAGTCGCCGACGAAATATTGGCCGCCCGAGCCCCCGCCGATCCCGCTGTCGCCCAGATTGATCCCCAGCACCCAGCGCTTTTCGCCGGGCTTGCCGCCTTCGACCGGCAGCTCGAAGAGGTCGGGACACTCCCAGTTCTTGCCGCGGCCGCCGGCCGGGCCAAAATCGCTGGCGTGGGCCCAAGTCTTCAAGTCGCCCGAGGTGTAGATGGCCAAGCGGTTTTCCACCGCCATGACGACCAGCATCACCCAGCGTTTGGAGGCCGCATGCCAGAAGACCTTGGGATCGCGAAACTCCGTCGAGCCGATGTCGAGCACCTTGCCGTGGACGGTCCAGGTGCGACCCTTGTCGTTGCTGTAGGCGACGAATTGCGACTGGTTCTTGGTCTTGGGGTCATAGCCGGTGTAGGCCGCCACCATCGGCGGGCGACCGTTCTTGCCAAAGCCGCTGGTGTTGTTCCAGTCGATCACCGCGCTGCCCGAAAAGGCCATGACGTCGGTTTCCGGCAAGGCCACCGGCAGCTCTTCCCAAGTCACCAGGTCGCGGCTGACGGCGTGGCCCCAGCTCATGTGGCCCCAGCGATCCCCGTAGGGATTGTATTGGTAGAAGAGGTGGTACTCGCCCTCGAAATAGACGAGCCCGTTGGGGTCGTTCATCCAGTTGCGGGCCGGCGCGAAGTGGTAGGCCGGACGGGCCTCCTCTGCCAAAGCGGCGGGCGCGATGGGGAGCGACGCTCCAGCGCCGAGCAGGGCGGCCGCGCCCAGGGCTAACAGGCGACGCATTAGTGGACCCTCCGGAAATCCATGTCCTCGAGCGCGATACCGTTGGTCTCGGGCATCACCTTCCAGACCCACAGGAACTGCAGCAGCATCATCGCGCCGAAGAAGGCGAACACCCATCCGCCGACATGGGCGGCAAAGACCGGGAAAGCCCAGGTGATCGCCGCGGCCATCACCCAATGGGTCGTGCTGCCCAGCGCCTGGCCCTTGCCGCGCACGGCGCTGGGGAAAACCTCGGAGATGAACACCCAGATCACCGCGCCTTGCGAGATGGCGAAGGCGGCGATGAAACCCAGCAGCCCGGCCAGGACCAGGGCGCCGTTCGGGTTGGCGCTTTCAAGCTGCAGGCCCACGAGGATCAGCGCTGCGGCGGTGGCGATCGAGCCGAAGTAGAGCAGCGGCTTGCGGCCATAGCGATCGATCAGGAAGAAGGCCAGCAGGGTGAAGACCAGGTTAGTGCCGCCAACGGCCACCGACTGCAGCAGGGCGCTGTCGGCGCCGGCCCCGCCCAGTTCGAAGATCCGAGGCGCGTAGTAGAGCAGCGCGTTGATGCCCGAGAGCTGGTTGAACATGGCGATGGCGATGGCGCAGGTCACCGGCACCGAATAGGCCGATTGGAAGAGGCTGGGCTTGGCCGCCGCGACGTCGCGCTCGGCGGCGACGCGCATGTGGGCGACCTCGGCCTCGGGATCGAGGAAGCCAAGCCGGGTCATGACGCCCCGGGCCTCGCCGTCGCGGCCGTTGACCACCAGCCAGCGCGGGCTGTCGGGCAGGAGGAAGGTGACCACCAGGAACAGCACCGACGGAACCGCCACGATGCCGAACATCCAGCGCCAGGCCACGTCGTGCGGCGCGAGGCTGGCAATGACGTAGTTGGACAGGAACGCCAGCAGGATGCCGAGCACGATGTTGAGCTGGTTGAGCGCCACAAGGCGGCCCCGAACATGGGTGGGCGCGACCTCGGCGATATAGATCGGAGTGACGACGGAGGCCGCGCCGATGGCTAGGCCGCCCAGGAAGCGGAACGCCACCAGGCTGTACCAGTCGAGCGCCAGGCCCGTGCCCAGCGAGGAGACGACGTAGCAGATGGCCACGGCCAGGAGCATCGGGCGGCGTCCGAAGCGGTCGGACGGCCAGCCGGCGATCAGCGAGCCGATCACCGTCCCGATCAGCGCCGAGGCGACGGTGAAGCCTAGCGAGCCTTCAGTGAGGGAGAAGCGTTCCTGCAGGGCCGAGGTGGTCCCGGAAATCACGGCGGTGTCGAACCCGAAGAGCAGGCCGCCGAGGGCCGCTCCGAGGGCGGAAAGGATCATCGCCAGCGTGACCCCGGACTTGGCCGGGGGCGCTAGCGCCGTGTCAGTGGTCGTCATGATCAGGAGACCTTGGAGAGGGTGGAGACGGAGTTTTGTTGCGCGCCGATCGCCCAGTGCATGGGCCATTGGCGGGTGACGAGGCGGTGGGCGATGGCCAGGGCGCCGGTCAGGCCGGCCGAGTCGCCGGCCGTCGGGGCGGCCACGTAGGCGTCCATGTCCAGGTCAGCGATGCTGGAGTCGTAGCCGGCCAGCTGGCCGTGCAGGGCGGCGCGGACGCGCGCGTGCATGTCGATCGGCTGCATGACCCCCCCGCCGATGATGATCCGATCGGGACGGACAATGTAGGTCAGGTTGGCGCAAAGGCCGGCGATGTATTCGGCGATGATCCCCCATGCGGGGTGCTCGGGGGGAAGCTCCTCGGCCGGCTTGCCCCACCGGGCGCGAATGGCCGGGCCGCTGGCCAGGCCCTCAAGGCAATCGCCGTGGAACGGACAAATGCCCTCGAAGGCCTGGTCGCCGAGCGCCCGCGGCAGGCGGATATGGCCCGCCTCGGGGTGGTTGGCGCCGCCGTGCGGCACGCCGCCGACGAGCAGTCCCACGCCGATGCCGGTGCCCACTGTCACGTAGCAGAAGGTGTCCAATCCCCGGCCGCTGCCAAACAGCAGCTCGCCGACGGCCGCGCAGTTGACGTCGGTGTCTAGCGCCATCGGAACGTCCAGGGTCTGGGCGAAATGACCCAACAGGTCGATTTGGCTCCATCCAACCTTCGGCGTCGAGGTGATCGCGCCGTAGTCGGGGGCGGTCGCGCGCAGCGAAAGGGGGCCGAAGCTTCCGATCGACAGCGCCGCGAGCCGGCCGTGCGCGGCCTGCGCCTTGGCGAAGAAGGCGCTCGCCGCGCCCAGGGTGGCCGCCGGCGTTGTGGTCGGGATGCGCACCTGGTCGAGAACGACGCCGTCCTCGTTGGCCACGCCGCACAGGAACTTGGTGCCGCCCGCTTCGACGCCGCCGAGCAATTTGGGTTCAGCCATGGACTTAAACTCTTGGAAGGGTTCGATGAAAAGGACGCCGCCCCGGACCGGCAGGAACGGCCGGGGCGGCGGCGCTCAAGGCCGCCGCAAAATCGGGCGCGCGCGGAAAGCCTGGTCGGGGAGGACGCCAGGGCGCGGCGCGGCCAGAGCGGGGAGCGCAGAGGGTGGAGACGCGCCAAGGCGCGATCGCAAAGACATTCGTTTCCTCTCGGGCGCCTTGACGACGCGCTCGTTGGCTGGCCGCAACACGGCGGTACGCGACTAAATCTATTGATGTGATTTAGTCTGTCAACGGGAGAAAGCGAAAAGCGTGGCTAGGCGGCGTCGCCCTTCAGCAGCGAGCCGAGGTTTGGCGTGTAGCTGGCATAGAGCGGCAAGAGGCCCGCCCCCACCGCCGGGGCGGTGTCTCGGATCTGCCCCACCAACATGTTGGGCTTGAAGAAGTCCTTCGGCGCGGTCGAGGCCATTTGCGCCTCGACACGTTGGGCCAACGCCTGGAGCGTGGCCTCGTCCAGCGCGCCGCTCAGCACGACCGCATCGAGGTCGAGCAGGCTGTTGGCGCCCAGGATGACGAAGGCGATCCCCTGGGCGCAGGCATCCAGCCAGGCGGCGCGAACCGCCTCGTCGTTTCCTTGGCCGAGCGCGGCTTCCAGGCTGTAGAGCGAAGCGCGGTGAAGCAGGAAGTCCTGCCCGCCCGCGTCGGGGATCGGCATCGAGGCCAGGGCCGCGGCGTTGCCGTGCCGGCCCTGGTGGATCTGGCCGCCCAGCACCAGTCCCCCGCCGACGAAGGTGCCGACGTGGAAGTAGAGGTAGTTCTCGACCCCCAGGCCGACACCGCAGAGCAGTTCGGCCAGGGCTGCGGCGTTGCCGTCGTTTTCGAAGAACACCGGGCAGTCCAGGCCCGAGCGGAAGGCGTCCTCGACGTCGGCGCTCCATTCGCGGGCCAGGTCGGGCGAGACGCCGATCTCCTCGCGCCAGGCGCCAATGAACCACGGCATGGCGATGCCGACGCCGAGAAAGGCCTCGCGTTGCTCGGGGCCAAGCGCCGCCAGCTGGACGCGCGCGAACTCCGCGACTTCAGCGATGACCGCCGAGCGCTCGGGAAAGGCCATCGGCCGGGTCTGGGTGGCCAGCACCACGCCGTTGAAGTTGAGCAGGACGCAGGTCAGGCGGCTGCGGCCGACCTCCACGCCGATGGTGTAGCCGTTCTCGCCGTTGATCTTGTAGATCGTCGAGGGCTGGCCCATGCCGCCGGTGCGCCGGCCCGCGACCATCAACAGTCCGTCAGCCTCCAAGTCCTCGACGATCCGCAGGGCCGCTTGCGGCGAGAGGCCGGTGATCTTGGCAAGGTCGGCCTTGGAGGCGCCATCGAGCCGGCGAATGGTCGAGAGCACCAGTCGCTCGTTGTAGCGGCGAACGCCGTTGGAGTTGCTGCCGCGGCCCATGGAAGGCGCCCCCGATTTTTTGGACGGCCATGATACGCACCCTCCCCCGAGTCGCCAGCGCGCTTGTGGTCCCGCGAGCCCGACGCGCCACCTGATCGGCGAACTTTCCCAGCGGCCATGTCGCGCCCGGATCGGCTTGGACGTCGCCAAAAGGCAGGGCGCCGAGCGCCTTACAGACCCCGCGCGCGAGCACGACCGATATCGCCCGGGGCCAGATCATCACCGCACCGCAACATTGCGAAGCTTTTCGCAAGGACAGTTGACAGACTAAATCACTTCAGTAGCTTTAGTCGCATACCGTCGTCATGCCGGCTGGGAAAAACGCGCCGAAAAGGCGTCCTCGGGAGGAAACCAGTGTCTCTGAAAAAAGCATTCTGCACGTCCGTGTCAGCGGCCGTCCTGTTCGCCGCGACAGGCGCGATGGCCCAGGCGAGCGCCCCCGACAAGAACCAGGACCAAGCGGTCCAGGTCGAGGAAGTCGTCGTCACCGGGGTGACGGCCGGCACGCGCAAGAAGGACGCCACCTTCTCGATCAACACCCTCACCACCGAGGAAATCCAGCGCCTGGCGCCGATCAGCACCGCCGACCTGCTGGCCAACATCCCCGGGCTCTACACCGAAGGCAGCAGCGCCGGCGAGGCCAGCAACAATGTCACCGTTCGCGGCCTGCCGGTCACCGGCGGCTTTCGCTACGCCCCGCAGCTGATCGACGGTCTTCCGGTCTATGAGGAGCCGGAAGTCCAGTTCATGAACAACGACGTCTTCATCCGCACCGACCTGATGACCGACCGGGTCGAGGTCGTGAAGGGCGGTCCGGGCGGCATCCTCTATTCCAACGGCCTGGGCGCTACGGTGAACTACGTCACCAAGACCGGCGGCCAGAAGTTCGAAGGCGGCTATCGGCTCGAAGTGGCCGACTACGGCTTCGTGCGCAACGAGGCCTTCGTCTCTGGCCCGATCAACAAGAACCTGACCTTCGCCCTGGGCGGCTTCTATCGCGTCGCCGACGGCATCCGCGACAACGGCTACACCGGCGACCACGGCGGACAGATCCGCGGCAACATCGTCTACACCAGCGACGACGGGGCCACCCAGATCCAGGCGCACGGCCTGTTCCTGAACGACCACACCGCCTTCTACCAGAACCTGCCGATCTCGGTGCCGCGCCTGTCGGGCCCGGGCACGGCCGACAATCCCACCAAGATCGACCAAGACACCATCGAGCCGCTGGGCATTAATTTCGCCCACGGCACTGTGGCCTCGCCGTTCAACCGCCACTTCACCCAGATGGGCGAATATGGCTCGCGCGACATCGACCTGGCCGACGGCATCCACCCCAAGTTCAACGTCTTCACCCTGAAGTTCTCGCGCGAGATGGGCGATGGCTGGACCTTCAAGGCGGGGCTTCGCTACACGAGCGGGACCAACGACTTCAACACGATGTTCACCGGCAACGACACCGCCTTCGCCCGGGACTTCCTGAACGTTCGCCTGCAGAATGACGTCATCTCGCCGGCCCATGGCGCGGCGCTCAGCTGCAACCTCAACAACGCCAAGCTCCGGGGCTTCTTCAACGTCCCGACGAGCAATCCCTGCGGCGCGTTCGCGGGTATCAGCCGCGAGGACTTCATCGCCAACTATTCCAAGGTGGCGCGGGTCCAGGGCTACTACCTGGACAACGGCCAGGCCGTGGCGCCGGACGCCTATCTGAACTTCCTGCTGCCCTTCATCGCCAACATCAAGGCCGACAGCGCCTCAGTGGATCTGCAGGCGCAGAAGACCTTCAATCTCTGGGGCGAACACAAGCTCACCGCCGGCGTCTACGCCAGCGACTACAGCTACGACGCCAACTTCCAAGCCAGCCTCCTGGTCTCGACGATGGGCGAGCCTTCGCGTCTGGTCGACCTGCGCGGCCTGGACGCCAACGGCGCGATCGTCGGCCCGAGCCTGACGAGCGGCGGGGCGATCCTGCCCGGGTTCTTCGGCTTCGTGACCGACTCCAGCTCGCGCGGCTATGCGGGCTACCTGCAGGACCACTGGGAGACGCTGGACAATCGCCTGAAGCTGGACCTTGGGGTTCGGTGGCAGACCCAGAAGACCGACCTGGTCCGCCGCGATCGCAACGTGATCTTCGACGCGACGCCAGCCAGCGTGGTCGTCGGCTCAAACCAGGACACCACCGCCGACAACGAGCTGTCGGTGCCTGGCGCGCCGCGCTACCTCAACAAGCGCTTCAGCGCCGTGGGCTGGTCGGTCGGGGCCAACTATTCGATCTCCGACCCGATCGCCGTCTATGGCCTGGTGTCGCGCTCGTTCCGCCTGCCCAGCCTCGAGGACCTGAACGAATTCCGCGTCGACACCACCCAGCAGGTCGGCGGCGAGACGATCAAGCGCAACCAGATCGAACGGATCTGGCAGCTGGAAACGGGGGTGCGGTACTACAAGCGCAAGTTCGACGCGTCGGCGGCGGTCTACTACAACAAGTTCACCCCGCGCGACTTCGTCAACGTCTACCGCGACTTCCAGTCACCGCAGTGCGCGGTCACCGGTGCGGTGCCGCAGATCAACACCTGCCCTGAGGTGGGCGAGGTCTACCAGCGCGGGGTCAAGAACATCGGCGCGGAAGTGGAACTGGCCTGGCGTCCGATCGACGGCCTGGAACTGAAGGGCGCGGTCACCGTCCAGGATCCTAAGATCACCAACGCCAACTACAAGATCACTCGCGAGGTGCGCGACAGCGCCAACGTCCTGACCGGCTACGAATATGTCGAGATCGGCGAAGACGGTCGCCGGCCTCGTCGCCTGCCGACGGTGATGGTCAACTTCACCCCGTCCTTCGATTTCAGGCCCCTGACCGGCGTGCCGGTCTCGGTGTTTGGCCAGTTCTACTACTACTCCTCGCGCTTCTCGGAATCGACGGACTTCAACGTCACCCAGTACCCGGCCTACTACATCGTCAACGCCGGCGCGGCCTGGGCGGTGACGCCCAACCTGATGGCGCAGTTCAACGTGGCCAACCTCACCAACCAGCTGTCGTTCACCGAGGGCGATCCGATCTTCTCGGACCTGCTGTCGCCGGACGGCGCGCGCAACCGCGGCGTGGCCCGCCCGCTGTTTGGCCGCACCTATCGCGCCAGCCTGACCTACCGCTTCTAGGGGCGTGGGCCCGGGTCGCTTGGGCCCGGGCCGCCCTCCCCTGGGATTGGGCGCTCGCCGCCCTTCCGCGGACCGACCGGACGTCCATTTCGACGCACGCCCCATCGCTCCGCTCTTGCCGCCCCCCCCAACTCGGGCCCGGTCGCCTCGACGCCCGGGCCCTTTTTGCGCCATCACGTCCCAGGAGAACCCCATGCGTCGCCGCGCGATCCTGCTGGCCTCCCTGCTGCTTTACGCGCCGAGCCTTACCGCCCGCGCCCAGGATGCGGCTACCCTGTCCTTCGACGACGCGGGCTCGCCCGGCCTTCACAGCCATTGGCCCGCGGAAATCGTGCCGGGCGCCTTGGGCGGCGCGCTGCGGACCGACGGCTACACGACCTGGTGGGAGCAGCCGCTGCAGCTGGAGGGATCCCGCTTCGTCGGCGCGGCGATGTGGGTGGCCCTGGAGAGCTACCCTTCCGATCGCGAGGGCCTCGCGCGCGACGCCACGCCCGGCTCCTTCCTGAACCAGGCCGACGGCAAGCGCGGCTTTGACCTCTATGTCGACACCTACGGCCGATGGGGCCTGCGGCTGGCCACCAGCCGGGGCGTGGAGACCTTGGCCGCGCCCGCCCTCTTCCCGATCTATGCGTGGACCAAGATCGGGTTCGCGGCCGACCCGGCGACTGGAACCATCGCCCTCTTCCAAGACGGCAAGGTCGTCGCCAACGGCCGGTTCAAGGCCGGCGCAACCTGGCTGCCGGCCCCGGCGCCCCTCAGAATGGCCAGGAGCTGGCGCGACGCCAAGATCGGCGAGACCCCCATAAACTGGCTCAACGGCGCCTTCGACGCCCTGGCGGTGTCCCAGGATCCCGCCAGGGCCGACGCGCTAAACGAGCGCAAAGCCGAACCGGCCGCATCGGCCAGCCAGTCGCTCGCCGTGCCCGCCTCGCGCTTCGCCGCCGATCACCTTCGCCCCCGCTTTCACGCCATGCCGCCGGCCAACTGGACGAACGAGCCGCACGGCCTGGTCCTGGTGAACGGCCGCTATCACCTGTTCTACCAGCGCACGCCCAATGGGCCGTTCAAGACCCAGATGCACTGGGGCCATATGTCGAGCCCCGATCTGGTCAACTGGACCCATCAACGCGACGCGCTCTATCCGAGCTTGCAGACCGACACGGTCGGGTTCGACATGAAGGGGATCTGGTCGGGCGACGTGATCGTCAGCGGCGGCCAGGCGTTCGCCTACTACACCAGCGTCAATCACGGCGGCGTCTTCAACCCCGGCGTCTCGGTCGCCGTGAGCGCCGATCCCAAGCTACAACACTGGGAAAAGCGCGGACCGATAATCGACGCCACCCACGTCCGGGACTTCAGGGACCCCTACCTCTGGAAAGAGGGTGGCGCCTGGAACATGATCATCGGCGCGGCCTACGAGGGCCACGGGGGCCTGGACTACTATCGCTGCGAGGGCGCGGACGGGCCGACCTGCTGGAAGCGTCGCGAGCGGTTCGCCGCCACGCCCTTCCAAGCCATGGACCAGCCCGGCTCGACGATTTGGGAAATGCCCGTCTTCGAGGCGCTCGGGGGCCGACGCGTGCTGGTGGCCAATCCGATCGGCGGGCGGATCTCCAAATACGGCCAGGCCGCGACCCGCGGGGTCTACTGGATCGGCGATTGGACCGACGGGTTCTTCACGCCCGACGCCGCCCAGCCCAAGCCCCTCGATGTCATCCCAGGCCATCTGTCGCCGGCCGTGGCTCGCCGACCGGATGGCGCGTTGGTGGGGATCGGCATCGTCGACGAACGGCGCAGCCCTCGGGCCCAGACCGACGCGGGCTGGGCCCACACCTTCTCTCTGCCCCGCGAATGGTTTCTGACCAAGAACGGCCAGGCCTTGGGCCAGCGCCCGATCGAGGGGTTGAAGATGCTGCGGGCCGAGCCGGCCGGCGCGACGCATTCCAACCTCATCGTGCGCGGCGAGCGGTTGCTGGGCGACTTTGGCCACCAGGCGGAGGTGCAGGCGCGGTTCGCCCCGGGCGCGCGGGCGCCCTTCGGACTGGTCGTCGCCGCCAGCCCCGACGGGCAGGAGCGGACGACGATCATCTATGACCCGTCGACCCAGGAGATCGTGGTCGACAAGACCCACTCCACGCTGTCGACCGATGGGGAAGGCCCGCGGGTGCTGCGCGGCAAGCTGGACACCCAGGCTTTCGGCGCCCCCCTGACGTGGCGGGTGTTCGTCGACGGCTCCGTCGTCGACGTCTTCCTGGGCGATGGGGCGGCCTTTTCGTTTCGCACCTATCCCTCGCGCACCGACGCCTCGATGATCGGCGTGGTCGCCGAGGGCGCGGCCACGGTCGAAGCCGCAACGACATGGCGCCTCAACGCCGCGAAGGTCGACTACGATCTTGAAGATTAGAACCGAACGCGCCGTTCCTCGCCAAGGGGACCGGATTGGGCGCAGCGCCGTCCGCGACGCTTTGAGGCAATGGCCCGGAGCTTGGTTCGCAGCCTGAACCTTCCACCGCCTATGGCGCGCCTTCCGAGCCGCTAGCGCTTATCGGCGGAGATGCGCTTGGCCACATCGTCAAATCTGCGCGCCCGCAGGTTTGTTGTGATCAGGTCCGACGTCTCTGCGTTTTCGTGCGATGCGCCACATAAAGAAAATGATGCCGCAGACAAGGAATAGCGTGCAGAAGACGCTTCCCTCCGGGCCTTGCGCGCCACCGGTTAGAAAGTCCGGTCCGGCGGGGGCCAACGAGACGGTGAGCGCGGGCACGCCCGCGTCAAGCCCGGTGACCGGCACGTCAAAGCCGGTGGCTATTATCCAGTTCCATCCAGCGTGCCATCCCATCACGCCCCAGATGTTGTTGGATGAGATGGACCACGCGCTCGCGAAGAGAGCGAAAAGCAGAATGTTGCCGGTGACGAGCCAGGGCTGACCCCGGGAGAAATGGAGCAGCGTAAAGAGAAGCGATGACAGCAGGACGGCAAAGATGACGTTCATGCGGCGTGTGATGACCGAGGTGAGCCATCCACGGAAAATGATCTCTTCGATGCTGGCTTGAATGATGAAGCCTACAAAGAGTCCAGCGATCCCGACGAGCGCCCCAGGAGACTGAAAGGCCGGAAACAGGGCCATGGGTTTGTAGGCGCCAGCCAGCCAAATACACGCGACCAACGCCGACGGCATGACAACGCCCGTAAATACGCCGCCAGAGAATCCGCTGGCCGCACCTGCTTTCGTGAGGCCGATTGTGCCGGCATTCCGCCGCTCGACGAAGGCTATCCACGCTGCAACGGCAAGCATCCAGGTGATGAAGGCCACGAACAGCATCGCCGTGAGGCCTTGAGTGCCGGCAGGTTCCCCGCGTGCATCCAGAAAGCCGAACCGCTCGAGAAAGAGGTCCGACGGAATCTCGGTAACGAGCGAGAATACCAGGCAGAGGACGGGAGCGAGCAGTCCCCAGGGAAGCCAGCCGCGCGCGGGTGAAGTGCTGTAAATCGTTTTCAGGTTCATGCCCGCAGACTGAAGCGGGTCGCGGTTCAGCTATAGAACGATCGTGTGCGTTCTCTCCCACTGACGCAGGGCGGCGGCTTCGGGGTCGCCGCTGTTGGGCGTGCCAGAAGGCTCGATGAGCAAAAGCTCCACTTCGCGTCTCGCGTGCGGGCGGTGTTCCTCGCCCCTCGGGACGACGAAAAGGTCTCCGGACCCAAGCGTGGTGCTGCGGTCCCGCAGCTCTATTTCAAGTTCACCCTGTAGAACAAAGAAAAGTTCGTCGTGTCAGCGTGCGTGCGCCAAGCGTACTGGCCCAGGAGTTTGACGATCATGATGTCATAGTCGTTGAGCGTCGCGACCGTTCGCGGCGCCCAATGGTCCAAGACCATGGCGAGTTTCTGCGTGAGGCTGATCTTGTTCTTCATCTTATGGATGACTGAGGGCGCGCCTCATATAGGTCTAGGACGATTGAGCCGTTGCCATTGCGCTGGCGTCAGGCCGTAGGCGCTCCGAAAGTGTCGCGTCAGGTGGCTCTGGTCAGAAAATCCGCTGGCAGCGGCGATTTCTGCAAGCGGGGTCCTGCCGTTCATCATGGCTCGCGCTGTGTCGAGGCGGCGGAAGATCAGATAGCGATATGGACTGACGCCCAGCAGCGCCCGGAATCCGCGCGAGAGCTGCCAACGATCCTGCCCGCTGATGCGTTCGAGATCATCAAGTCGGACATTGCTGTCCGGGTGGGCGTCTATGAATGCGCGCGCCAGCGCCACCGCCTGGAGATCCACGCGCCGGTGATACATCTGTTCACTCCCAAGCTCTGACAGTGCCTCCGCGAGGTCGAGCATGGCCTGATCATACTCCAGGCCACAGAGGTCTTGGTTGAGATCACCAATAAGGGCCGTGGCGGCCGCGTGCAGCCGCGCGTCGTCAGATACGCCCTCGGCAAGGAACGGAAGGGCGCGTCCGCCGAGAGCCTCCTGAAGCGCGGATGGTGCGACGCTGGCGCTCCGGTACCGGAAGTGTCGCCCGTCCCCGGCGTGACCGTCATGAAGCTCATCCGGATGGAGAACGACGATCTGACCGGGCACCGAATGACGCCGTGATCCGCGGTAGGAGAAGCTCTGCACCCCCGCGACGGTTATGGCGATGGCGTATGTGTCGTGCCGGTGTGGACCGTAGGCTGCCCCGTTGAGGGACGCTTCAAACCGCTCGAAATCACCCGGCGCCCGTACTATCCAGCTAGTTTCGTCAAACGACATGCTACTCCACCCTCCTGCAGACGTGAGTCGATGGGTGTTCGCGAAGATCATAAGGCAAAATGGACGGCCCGCAGCGGCCTAGCTGATCAGAGTCCGCAACGGGTAATGAGCGGACCTAGTGCGGGTTCGCCATCCCGCCACCCGGCCTAGAAGCGGGCGGCTGGATGGCGAATGGAGCCTAGACCATGACCTCAGGCGAGCGGCGGGTAATCCGTGTAGCCCCGCTCGTCGCCCACGTAGTAGCTGGACGGATCGGAAGGCGCCAAGGCGGCGTTCTGGCGGAAGCGCTCGGGTAGGTCCGGGTTGCTGATAAAGAGCGTACCGAAGGTCACCGCGTCGGCGAGGCCGGTCGCTATCGCCCGCTCGCCGCTTTCGCGATCATATCCGACGTTCACGACGAAGAGTCCCGTGAACCGCTTTCTCGCCTCTGGCGCCAGCAGCTGGAGGCCCTCGGGGAGCTGAACCGGCTCCATGAAGTGAAGGATACCCACCTTCCTTGCCTCAAGAGCCTCGACGGCGAACATGTAGGTGCCTTCCAGGTCGCTGTCGCCCATATCGTTGTATGGGATCCGCGGGGAGAGCCTGACCGAAACGCGGGATGGCCCAAAGACCCGAATGGCCGCGTCGGTAGCCTCAAGCAGGAAGCGGGCGCGGTTCTCAATCGGCCCACCATAAGCGTCGGTTCGTTTGTTGGAACCGTCTTCCAGGAACTGGGCCGGCAGATAGCCATTGGCGCCATGCACCTCTACACCGTCGAATCCAGCGGCCTTGGCGGCGCGAGCGGCGGCCTCATAGTCGTGGATCGTGCCCTGGATCTCCTCAAGGGTCATGGCCCGGGGGGTTACGGTCGGCTTTGGCCCCTCGGGCGTGAAGGCCTGGCTATTGAAGGGCGTGGCCGAAGGCGCGAGCGGCAGGGCTCCACCGTGGAAGTCAGGGTGAGAAGCGCGGCCGGTGTGCCAGAGTTGCGCGAAGATGAGACCGCCGGCGTCGTGCACGGCCTGAGTGACCTTGCGCCAGCCTTCGATTTGCTCGGGGGTGTGGATCCCGGGCGTATTCGTCCAGCCGATCGCCTGCTCGCTGATCTGCGTGCCTTCGGAGATAATCAGGCCCGCGGTGGCGCGTTGCGCATAATAGAGAGCGGTAAGCTCGTTCGCGACGCGGTCTGGCGTCCTGGCCCGTGTCATCGGGGCCATGAAGACGCGATTGCGGAATTGGAAGGTGTCGGTCTTAAGCGGTGTCAGCAGTTTCAGGTCGGTCATTTGACGCTCCAGTGTAGCTGGAGGCCTAGGTATATAATGTAGACCTGGTTTCAATTAGGCACCAAAAGGTGCCCTAGTTGGTCTGCGGAAACCTGCAGCCCAAACTGGCGCCAGCTAGTCGATGCGTTTCCCCAGCTGAATGCCGCTAAAGCTGTCCTCTGATTGTCGAGCGTCGAAGGCCTCGCGCGCCGCATCGACATCCGGAAGTCTGTCCAATGTCCACTGGTGAAGGTCGGCAAGCAGCTTTTGCAAGGTGCGCCCCAGCGCGGTGATCTCATACTCTACCGCGACCGGTGAGAGAGAAATGACACGGCGGGTGATAAGACCGTTGCGCTCAAGCCTGCGAAGGCATTGCGTCAGCGCCTTCTGGCTCACGCCCTCCAGCCGCCTGCGAACGAGGTTGAAGCGATGGGGCCCCTCGGACAGCACCGCCAGAACCATCGCGGACCATTTGTCGGCGATCTGATCGAAGAGGGCCCGACTCGGGCATTCCGACGAGAAACACAGCGGGTCAAGGTCCATTACGACGCCCATCGAACATCTCCTCCGCCACCAGCACGAACGCAAACTCCAGTATAGTCGGTATACCTAGTTTCTTCGATTAACTCGGTGCGGAGAAGCAAGATGTCCGCGACGGGTCGGGAGCAGAAATCCGCCTGCGGACCGAAACCCGACCTGGGCGCGGCATTCGATGTCGGGCGCCGGCAGTGACGACGTCAGATCTGCGGCGCTATCGTCCGCTATTCAGCCGCAGCCCGCGACTGTTCGCCCTACGCTCTTTAACGAGGGCTCTGGCCTGCAAGCCTTGAGTTGCACCCAAAGTCGGGTGGCAGCGCCGCCTTGACCAGCTCGCCACCATCCTTTCGCGCAAGCCCTTTCACGTTGTCGCCCCGCGCCTTCAACACCCAAGCCGGCCAAAGTCACCTTTCTATGGAGCCCGTCCTGCGGATCTTCTTCTGCAATTGCAGAAGTCCATAGAGCAGTGCTTCGGCCGTGGGCGGGCAACCGGGGACGTAAATGTCCACCGGCACGACACGATCGCATCCTCTGACAACGCTGTAGCTGTAGTAATAGTAGCCGCCGCCGTTGGCGCAGCTGCCCATCGACACGACGTAGCGCGGCTCGGGCATCTGGTCGTAGACTTTGCGCAGAGCCGGAGCCATTTTGTTGGTCAAGGTTCCGGCGACAATCATAACGTCCGACTGCCGAGGGCTGGCGCGGGGCGCTATGCCATAGCGCTCCATGTCGTAGCGCGGCATCGCCGCGTGGATCATCTCGATCGCGCAGCACGCAAGACCAAAGGTCATGAACATCAATGAGCCAGTCCGGGCCCAGGTGATCAGGTCGTCCAGGGCGACGATCACGAAGCCCTTATCGGCCAACTGATGGCTGATCCCATCAAAGAAAAGATCCTGGGCTTGCGCTTGAGCGTCCAAGGCCACGTCTCGCGGATCGACAGGGGAGCAGGAGGCGGCGGCGCCCAAGGAGCGCCGCCGCCCTGGGTTAGCGCAGACCGATCGTGCCGGCGTGACCCAGGTCATCAGCGCCCGCCGAGGTCAGGTCGACGCTGAGTAGGCGGTTGATCTGCTCGCCGCTGCGCATCACGTGGTAGTTGGCCTCATCGTCGATGACGGCGACGTTGTCGCGGATGTTCTCGATCGAGAGTTCGAGGTTGGTGTAACCGCGCGTCTCGGCCAGGAAGCTGCGGCTCACGTGACCGCCCGCGGCGTTGAGGATGGTTCCGGAAGCCTTGCACTGCTCGTGCAGGAGCCAGGCGGCGACCGGCGATGTCATCTCCGGACGCAGGTAGCGTTCCCACCAGGCCTCGATCCGTTTGGCTTCGGCGTCGTCGCCGAACATACCCTTGGTCATGCGCGTGAAGGCCGCGACGCCCAGCAGGTTGACGCCGATGTTGTATTCCGCCCCCTCGATGCGGCCGATGTTCATCAGACCCAGCAGGCCGGTCTTGGCGATGGCGTAGATGGTGTTGCGCGGCACGCCGACCAGACCGCCGCCGGACGTCACATAAACAAGGCGGCCATAACGCTGCCTTTGCATGATCGGCCACACGGCCTTGGTCAGGTAGAGCGCGCCATCCAGGCTGACGGCCATGACGGCGCGATAGTCGTCAAAATTGGTCTCCTCGATCGGCGCATTTCGCGTGATCGCCGCGTTGTGCAGCACGCCATCGACCCGGCCCCAGGTCTGATAGGCCGCGTCAATGATGGCCTTGGCCCCCGCTTCGGTCGCGACGGTGTCGGCATTGGCGATGGCCTCGCCGCCAGCCGCCTTGATCTCGGCGACGACCGCTTCGGCCGGCGCCGACGAACTCTCGCCGCCGCCCTTGTCGGTGACCGCGCCGACATCGTTGACGACGACCCTGGCGCCGCGCGAGGCGAGCAGACGGGCGTGTTCACGTCCCATGCCGCCGCCGGCGCCCGTCACGACGATCACCTTGCCATCGTAGCGCAGCTGCGAGCTGTCCGAACTGCTGGTCGTCATTATCCAATCTCCAGTTGGTTGGCGTGGTCGAGAGCCCACTGCGAGAAGGGGGTCATCTCGATCCCCCAGCGGTCGGCGGCTACGGCAGGCGCGGGGGCCCGATAGCCGACCTGGTTGGCCCATTCCTGGCTTTGCGCGACACTGGGGCGCATGCCATCCGCGATCGCCTGCTGGATGGTTCGGGCGCGATAGGTAACGGGTTTCTGGGTCGCCGCGCGCAGGGCCTCGGCCGCCTGCGGCAGGGTCAGCAGATCGCCACTAAGATCGATGGTCTCGCGATCGAAGCGATCAGGTTCCGCCAGCGCCGCAACGGCGAACCGCGCGATGTCCTGTACGGTCACCAGTTGGACAAGCGCGTCCTCCTGGTGAACGGCGTCCAGCCGCAGGTCTTTCAGCCACGGGAACATCCCGCCCGACTTGGGCGGCTTGAAATTTTCCATCAGCGCGACGGGCCGAAGGATCGTCCAGCGCAACAGCGCCGATTTTCGCACGAGCGCCTCAATGCGCACCCGCGAGATCCCGTAAGTGTCGGAGGTGTAGCCCGTGCCGTAATCACCGACGCCGATATGATACTCGGCCGACGCGGTTGAGGTCTGGATAAAATTGTGAATGTCGGCGCGCTCGGCGGCCCGGATCAGGCGCGCGGCGTTGTCGACCTTCGCCAGTTCATCGCCCACGGGGCCCACAGGCACGGCAAACACTGCAGAGGCGCCACGCATTGCAGCGTCCAATGAGGCCTCATCTTCCAGATCACCCTGAACATAGCTCGCTCCCAAGCCGGTGAGCGCGCGAGCGACGTCCGAATCTGGCGACCGCACGTCATGTGCTATCACCTCGTGGCCAGCCTTCAGGAGATGGCGGGCGGCGGCGCCGCCCTGATCTCCTGCGGCGGCGGTAACGAAAACGCGGTGCTTCATAACGGTAACTCCATTCGGTACTGCTTAGTACCGAAACTATGTAGTTTCGCATTTATGAGGCGCAAGCGTGGCAATTGGAAAGTCGGAATTGACCAACCCCAACCAGCACCACCACAGACGACCCGCCGCCGGTCGCGGCCGTGCGCAGGACACCAGCCGCGACGATCTGATCATCGAAGCCACGCTTGATCTTCTGGTCGAAGGCGGCTTTCACGCACTGACCATGTCGGACGTCGCGTCTCGCGCCGGGGTGTCGAAGGCCACGCTATATCGACGATGGACCGCCAAGACCGACCTCGTCGCCGACGCCTTCGCCTCGCTTGGCCATACCGGAGCGCCCAGCTACGCGGGCGTTTCGCTGAAGGATGATCTATTGGCGCTATTGGTGCAGGCTAGCGCTTCGTCCAAGCGCCACCAGGTGGCGATCGCGGGCATGGAGGCCGCGCGCTCATCACCCGAGCTGGGCTTGATCCTCCGGAACCGGTTTGTCAGCTACGTGCGCGAGCAGCTTGAAATCCTTGCCAGGAACCATCCCGCCGCCGTCGGCGCGCCCCTGGCCGGTGAAAGGCTGGATTATCTGACCGACACCGCCGTCTCGTTGCTGATCTACTATTCGGGCGCGAACCCGGCCCTGATCTCTCAGGACCGGCTCGTCGGGATCGTCGATCACGTGGTGCTGCCGCTGATGGCGGCGCGGTAGGACCGTTCAACCGGCCGGCCACCCTCCACCCAGCGCGGCCCACAAGGTCACCAGGTTGTTGAGTTGCTCCTCGCGGACGGTGATCGCTTCCAGTTCGGCCTGGTAGAGATTGCGCTGGGCGTCCAGTTGCTCAAGATAGGCTGCATAGCCCCCCCGGTAGCGGTCGGTGGCCAGCGTCAAAGATCGCTGCAGGATCGTGCGCCGACGGAGTGCGGCCTCGAAGCGCTCCCGGCTCGTGCGTTCTCCCGACAGGGCGTTGTCGACCTCTTGCAGCGCCGTCAGCACGGTCGCCCTGTAGGCAAACGCCGCTTGGTCACGCTGAGCCACAGAGGTGTCCAGATCGGCTCTCAGGGCGCCGCCATGGAAGATCGGCGCCAGCAGGCTCCCGCCCAGCGACCAGATCCCTACCGGGTCATAGTCGAGGCCATCGACCAGAAGAGCTCCAGCGCTTGCCGAAAGCTGCACGTCGGGGAGAAACTCGGCGCGACGCGCGGCGATGGCCCCATCAGCCGCGACGAGGCGAAGTTCCGCCGCGCCTATGTCGGGCCGTCGACGCAGCAGCTCGGAAGGCAGCGACAGCGGCACGACGGGCACGCGCGTATCAGCCAGCGCGCCCCGCACGATCTCGCCGGGCGGATCCCCCACCAGAAGGCGCAGGGCGTTTTCCTGGACGCGACGAGCCTGTTCGAGGCGAGGGATGGTCTGGGCGATCGCCTCATATTCGGACTGAGACTGGGTAAGCTCGAACTCGGAGCTGTAGCCGGTGGAATACTGGTCCCTGGCAATACGAAGGGCCTCGCTGCGGCTTGCCAGGGTGTTACGGCTGACCGTCAGTTGAGCGTCGAGCGAGAGCAGGGACACGTAAGCCCGCACGGTCGAGGCGGTGACCAGAAGACGCGTGGCGTCACGGTCGGCCTGGGACGCCTGGTATTGCGCGCGTCTGGCCCCTTCAAGGGCTCGGACCCGACCAGACAGGTCCAGGTTCCAGTTGGCCGACAACTGGGGCTGCACCGTAAAGCTCTTTTCGCCAGTTCCCGTCACCTGGCTCAGCGCGCGCTGGGACGTGGCCGAGCCGTTCGCATCCAGAGAAGGGAGGCGGCCGGCCCGCGCCAGTCGGGTGGCCGCTTCGGCTTCCTCGACCTTGGAGACAGCGGTCAAAACGTCGGTATTGTTGGCCAAGGCCCTGTCGACAAGCGCGCCAATCGCCGGATCGCCCAGCTGGCGCCACCAGTCGGCGGTCACGACGCCGGAGCTCGCCGCCGGCGTATCCTGCCATTGTTCAAGCTGGGGCAGGGCCGCGCCTGGCGACGGGGGGCGCACGATCGGGGCGCAAGCCACCAGCGCGCTGCTTGCCAGGAAAATCGCGAGAAAGCGGCTCAACGCTCGCCCCTCCCCGCCGCCGCGTCGGTATCGATGGCCGCGACGATGGACATGCCCGGACGAAGTCGCTGGGCGACCGGCTGGCCAGGGTCTATGCGAATCCGCACCGGGATACGCTGCACGATCTTGGTGAAGTTGCCGCTGGCGTTGTCGGCGCGCAGGACGCTGAACTCCGATCCCGTCGCCGGGGCGATCTCCTCGACACGACCGGTGACCTTGGCGCCGCCCAGCGCATCGACCGTGAAGCTGGCGGGCTGCCCCAACCGGATATGCGCCGTCTGAGTTTCCTTGAAATTGGCGACCGCCCAATAGGCGTTGGGCACCAGGAACATCAGCTGGGATCCGGCCGAAACATATTGGCCGACCCGGACTGAAGCCTCGCCGATCTGCCCATCGCGCGGCGACCTGATGACGGTGTTGGCCAGATTGATCCGAGCCCGATCGACCGCCGCACGCGCCTGGTCGACTTGGCCGGCCAGGGTCTCCCGAGAAACCTGTGTCGATCGGATGGCTTGGCGCTGCGCATCGATATTGGCGCGCGCCCGCTCGACGCCGGCCCTGGACGTCAGCTCCGTGGCACGCGCCTGATCGCGTTCCCGCATCGACACCGATCCTCGGTCAGCCAGTTCGCTAACGCGCGTGTAGTCGGTCTGAGCGCGGACGAGTTCGGCCTGCGCCTGGCCAAGATCGGCGAGCTTGGTGCGAAGCATCGCTTCGTCTTCACCGACCGACTGGCTCCAGTTTGCGAGGTTGGCCTCGGCGATCCGCAGTTGGGCCAGGGCCTCGTTCAGTTGCTGTTGATAAAGCCTGTCGTCGATTTTCACGAGGATCTGGCCCCGCTTGACGTGTCCGAAGTCTTGAGCGAGGACCTCCACCACATAGCCGTTCACCTGGGGAGCCATGGCGGTGACCTGCCCGCGGACATAGGCGTTCTCGGTGCGCTCAACAGCGCTCGTAAACGGCCAAAGGCGCCAGGCATAGAGGATGACGCCCAGCCCCACGAGCAGCACGAGCGCCATGATCACGAGCGTACCTGGGGCAGCTCTGAGCTTCTTGGGCGGGGCTTGACTGGCGGCGGGCCGGGCCGCGGCGTCGGTCGTCTCGTCGTCGCTCGTCATGGGTTTGTCGGTCATGTTCAGACTGCTGCTGTACCGGCGCCGCCGCCGGAAGGTTGCGCTGCGCCCCTAGTCTTGCGAGCGGCATTGGCGATGTGCAGAAGGGCGTAGAGAAGGAAAAGCGAGGCGACGATCGCGTTGAGCCTGAACACGTCATTGTAGGCGCGTACGTTGGCTTCGCGGGTCGCGGCTTGCGAGAGCAGCGCCATGCCCTGGCCCTGGCGTTGGACCGGGTCGGTTAGAATGGGCGCGTAGATCTGATTTTGGATGGCAAGGCGCTGGGCGACCACGGGATCGCTGGCCACCACGTTGGCGGTGATCTGGCCAGAATACTCATGCTCGCGAAACTGCTGGAAGGTGCCGAAGATCGCCGGACCCGCTAGGCCGCCGAGCCCCTGTGAGGCGCCGAAGATGATCGCGAAGGTGACGATGTGATCGGCCCCCTTCATCAAGGCCTTTGTGACACCGAGCAGCATCAGCGGCGCCATGAAGACGCCAGACGCCATCGCGATCAGAAACTGGCTGACCATCATGTCGTGAGGCCGGGTAAGGCTGGTGGCGTCGCCGTCCAGGGTGCTGCCGAGGATAAGGAGCAGGATGGCGAAGACGATCTGCGGCGCAAAAGCCTTGGGACCGAACGTCAGGGCGCTCGCGGCAACCCCGGTCACCAAGCCGGCGAGGACGACGAGATAGAAGAGTTGGAGTTGATCAGGGCCCATTCCCAACTGCCTGAAAAGCCCGCTGGCTGCAAAGGTCTGTTCGGAGAGGAGGATGCGCAGCATCAGCGCGCCGATCGCAAAATGCAGCATCTCGAACGTGCCAAACCAGCGGGTGCGGATCAGCGGCCGCTCGCGATTGTGCTCGAACCCCCAGGCCAACGTGAACAGCACGAGCGCGGCGGCCAGCGCCATCCCCATCCAAGGCTGCTCGGTCCACCATTGCACACGGCCCAGGCCCAGGACCGCGCCGACAAGTGCGAAGGCCGGAGCTAGCATCGCGTAGGTGAGGAAGTCGGCTCGCTCAAAAACGCGTATCCGGATTCCAGGTGGAAGCTTCAGCGCGATCACGCAGGCCAGGGCGCAGGTCGCCAGCCCGACATCGAAAAGATAGAGCGTCTGCCAGTCGCCCAGATCGAGCAGGCGCGGCGACAGCAGCCACGCGATCGGAACCCAGACCTGGGTCAGCCCCAGCCCGACGCAAAGCCCTTGTCCGAGCCTTGCCTTCGGGAAGGCCTGCAGCACGTAGAAGATCGAGAGCGCGCTCATCGGCGCCGCCGCCAGGCCCGCCGCCGCACGCACAAGCACGGCGGCTTCGTAGCTGCGAATGCACAGGTAGAGCAGCGACACCGCCAGGAAGATGCAGATACTCCATTCAGCGAACGTGCGGATGCCGAACTGCTGCCTGACCTTGAAGACAATGAGGTTGGCGCTCACGTTGGTCATGACGTAAGCGGCCGGCAGCCACGCGCCTTGGATCGGCGTCAGTCCAAGCGCTCCTTGAATCTGGGGGAGGTTGGCCGAGACCATGGCGTTGCCAAGGCCGGACGACGCACTGACCAGGATCCCCACCGCCAGATAGGCGAGGCTCATGGCCAGGCCGTGTCCTGGCGTCGAGGGAGAGCCCGGAATGGTCGGACGCTCGTCGTCCGTCCAGTCGGGCAGCGGCTCGAGCAACTCCATCGGCTGCTTGCTCACGATCGCCAGATCCCGCTGACAAGCCAGGCCAACATGCGCCGCGGCTCGGACAAGCTGCGTTGCTGGCCGCCTCGACTGGGGAGCACCGTGAGCATGGCGATGATTGAGCGGATATCGACGAACGTGACGTCGTCTCGGCATAGCCCTGCCTTGATAGCCCGTTGCAGGAGCGGCTCCATCAGCGTGCTGAAACGTTGACGCCCCGCCATGATGCCCGGGTGGCCTGGATCGACCACGCGCCAGTAGGTCGCCAAGGCCGCGTGCCGATCGATATTGTCGGCGTAGTATTCGAGAACCCGAAGGAGACCGTCGTCGCCGGTTTGCTGGGACGCGGCGACTTCCAGGTTGTCCAAAGACTGTTCTAGAAGCGCCTGCAACAGCGCGTCGCGGTCAGGGAAGTGACGATAGAGCGTGCCCTGGCCGACGCCGGCCGCCTTGGCGATCAGATTGAACGCGACATCGACGCCATGCTCCGCCACCGCCGCTTCGGCCGCGGCCAGCAATTCAGAACGGTTGCGTATCGCATCTTTTCGACCTACTTGCATGGCGAAGAAATGGACACACATGTCCGTTTCGTCAATAGCCGTCGTCAGCGCGAGTTGTCGCGCCGTGCAGCAGGAGAGAGCCGTTGCGACAGTCCCGGAAAATCCTCGTCACCGGCGCCACCGGCGCCCAGGGAGGCGCGGCAGTTGATGCATTGCTTGAGAGCGGCTTCCTCGTTCGAGCGCTAGTGCGCGACCCGCAAAGCCGATCAGCCCAAGCGCTGGCCGATCGAGGGGTCGAACTTGCCGAAGGCGATTTTGACGCCCCCGTCAGCCTGGCCGGCGCCGTGACCGGGGTTCAGAGCGTCTTTTCGGTCCAGCTTCCGCCGCCGGCCCATGACCCCGATCTGGAAGTGCGCACGGGTCGCTATTTGGTGGAGGCTGCGAGCGCCGCCGGCGTCGAGACGTTCGTTCACACCTCTGTCGCTCGGGCCGATGATCAAGAGACCTTTTCCGGCTGGGACGCCGGGCTGTGGTCGAAGACCTACTGGGACAGTAAGTCCGCGGTGAACGAGTTGGTGAGGAACGCCGGCTTCCGGCATTGGACGATCCTCAAGCCTGCCTTCATGATGGACAACTTCATCATGCCCAAGGCGCAATGGATGTTCCCGAGCCTGGCGCAGGGCGAGATCCACACCGCGATGGATGAACAGACGCGCCTGGATTTGATCGCGGCCCAGGACGTGGGCAGGTTTGCCGCCGCAGCTTTTGCCGATCCCGCTCGCTTCCACCAGCAGGAGATCGCGCTAGCCGCGGAATCTCTTACAATGGCCGAGGTTGCTCAAGTCGTCGCACGCATCTCTGGCAAACGGGTTTCGGCCCACTTTTTGAGCGAACCTGAAATGCTGGCGACCGGAGCCAATCCAGGACTGGTGTCGTCCCAGCGATGGGCGAACGTCGAGGGCTACGCCGTTGATATTCCAGCCGCTGCCTCATGGGGGCTTCGACTCACCACGCTTGAAGATTGGCTCAAAGCGCACGCGGATCGACTTAAGGTCGATCCTCGCTAGTCGCTCAGCCATTCAGTAACGAGCCCGGACCCTGGCCGAAGAGGCCACCACAGCCTACATGCCGACTGTGGAAGCCTTCTTCGGTCTGTTTGCGTCTTGGACGATAGCGATTCATTCCCTGAACCGCAGACGCGGAAACCAGGCGAGGCCACGGGGCATCCGCTCAACAGGCAGCCCCGACGCTTGGCCCCAAGGTCGGCGGCTGGCTGACGCAGGCGATCGACTGGCGCTCGATCTTCTACATCAACATCGTCCCCGGCGCCCTGGTCACTCGGCTGGTGATCAACCTGATAAGGGTCGACCGGCCAAACCTCTCGATGCTCAAGAAGATCGACTACTCGCACCTGGCGGCCATAGCAATCTTCCTGGGCGGGCTGGAAATGTGCTCAAGGAAGGCCCCAGAAAGCAGTGGTTCGAGGACACGCACATCGCCATCGGCGCCTAGGTGAACCCTCGTCGCCTTCCTGCTCTTCGTCGAGCGCTCGTTCCGCTCCGGCGGGCCGATCGTCAAGCTGACGCCGTTCCGCAAGCCGACCTTCGCCTGCGCTTTCAATCTGGTGATCGGCTTTGGGCTCTATTCGTCGACCTATCTGATCCCGGTCTTCCTGGGCCGGGTGCGCGGCTATGACAGCCTGGAGATCGACACGACGGTCTTCGTCACCGGCGTCGCCCAGATCTTGTCGACGGTGATCGCCGCGCGTCTCTCCACCAAAGTTGATCCGCGCATCGTGGTCAGCGTCGGCTTGACCTTGTTCGCCGCGGCCTTGTGGCTGACCTCGCACATGACCAGCCAATGGGGCTTTGCGATCATGCTGTGCATCGTGCCCAGCGTCAGCCTGGCGCTGGGCGGCTTCGAGATGGCCGAGCTGCGTTACGCCTCAGGCCTGTTCAATCTGATGCGCAATCTGGGCGGCGCCATCGGCATCGCCGTCGTCAACACCTGGCTGGGCGACAACGCCCGCATCCATGTCGCCCGCTTCGGCGAAGCCCTGGGCGAGGCCAGCCGCTCGGGAACCGACGCCCTAGGAACCCTGGCCGCCCGCATCGCCGAACGCACGCCCGACGCCAATCAAGCCGCCCTGATCCTGCAGGGCGAACTGGCCAAGGTCGTCGGCCGCGAGGCCCTGACCCTGGCCTTCAATGACGTCTTCCGCATCATGGCCATGCTGTTCCTGGCCGCCCTGGTCATGGCCCCGTTCTGCAAGCCCCCGCCCCTGGCCGGCGCCAAGCCGCCGCCGGACGCGCACTGAGCCGCGTTGCACCGATCATCAGCATTTGAGTGGTTGGTGATCTTTGCACCAAAAACCGCCGTTGACCGGCCTCCCGAGAAACAACACTCAAGGGCGAGCAAGCCGATGGAGACTTTCGGCCTCCTTAGCGCTTGAGCCCCCCCAACGCCCAAGCTGCATCAACGAACCGAACGCACGGACCGAAACTTGCTTCGCGGCCACGACCATTTTTGACGACGACGATCTCTAGCCACCATCTCGCCAAGCCGGCTCGGTAGCTCTCGAGTCGCCTTTGCACACGTGCTAGCATCGTCACGAAGAACAGGCCGAATCGGAGTTGGAATATGAAAGTAGCGGGCCTGTTTGCGGGTATCGGCGGCTTCGAACTGGGCATGCACCGGGCCGGCCACGACACCGAGCTGCTCTGCGAAATCCTGCCGACTGCGCGAGCCGTTCTCGCCGACCGCTTCGACGGCGTCGACATCGTGGAAGACGTCCGCGAGCTGACCTCTCTTCCCAAATCCGTCCAGGTCGTTTGCGCGGGTTTCCCGTGCCAAGATCTCAGCCAAGCAGGCCAGACCCTCGGGCTCGACGGCGACCGCAGCGGCTTGATTGGTCAGGTCCTGCAGCTGTTGCGAACCGAGCGGCCTGAATGGCTCGTTCTGGAAAACGTCCCCTTCATGCTTCAGCTGCGTGGCGGCGATGCCATGCGCCGGATCATCAAGGCTATCGAAGAGGTGAAAGGATATCGGTGGGCCTATCGCGTCCTCGACACTTTCGCCTTTGGCCTGCCTCAACGTCGCGAGCGCGTCTATCTGGTGGCTTCGAGGGTCGGCGACCCCGCCGACGTACTGCTGGCCGATCAAGTCGAGTTCGCACGCCCACAAACAGACCTGAAGAACCTCGCTCACGGCTTCTATTGGACTGAAGGCCGTGGTGGGCTTGGCTGGGCCGTCGACGCCATTCCGACGCTGAAGAACGGCTCGACCATCGGCATTCCTTCCCCGCCGGCGGTGCTTTTGCCCGATGGCCTGATCATAAAACCCGACCTGCGCGACGCCGAACGCCTGCAGGGCTTTGAAGCCGACTGGACCAAGGCCGCGGAAACCGTCGGCCGCAAGAACGCTCGCTGGGGCCTGGTCGGCAGCGCCGTCTCCGTTCCGGTCTCCGAGTGGGTGGGCAAGCGCCTGGCCGAACCGGGCAAATACGACAAGAGCCGCGACGGCATCTTCGCCAACGTCGGGAAGCTTCCTCGGGCGGCGCGCTACGACGGTAAAGCGCGTCACGCCGTTTCGATCGGAGCCGAGCCCATCGGCGTGCGCGCGCTGCCGCTTGCCGAGTTCCTACAGTATGCCGGCGATCCGCTGAGCCACCGCGCGACGTCCGGCTTCCTGGGCCGCACCCGGGTGGCCAAGTTGCGGTTCCAAGATGGCTTCATCCGTGCAGTGGAAAACCATCTCGCCACCGTCTCGCCTGAACCCGATCGTAGGGCAGCCTAGGCCCGAACAGTAAGATCCAGGGCCTGGCCAAGCGCCTGCACGAGGTCGCCGGGACTTCCGGGCGAAAGGATCACCATTTCTGAACGCGCGCCCGCCACCTCGTCGGCAGGCCTCACGTCCGTCGGCACATAGAGGCCTACTCTCAGCGTCTGCTCTGGATCCCAAAGACCGGCGAAGTCGTAGAGGTAGCCGAAGGCCTTGTAGATGGAATCTCGAACGTAGCCGCCGGTCGACGATGATCCGGGTAGCTTGGCCTCTAGGAAGAAAATCCTGCGGCGGCCATCCCGGGCATGACGTACGACGACGATGTCCGGCCGTCGGTCCGCTCCCGTCCCCAAGCCCTGATGCTGCTTGAAGACTGCGGAGTAGCGCGTGGGAGCCTCAAGCAGGAAGGCCGGCGTGCGGTTGAAATAGACCTCGATCGTACCACCCAGACCGTCGTCGAACTCGGCCACCGGACCCCGGCTGGACCCCGTGCGGATACGCATCCAAAACGAGCGTGGCGCGCCGAGCCGGAAGTTGGCCTCTAGGGCATCGAAGACCCGCGCCAATGCCAAAAGCTCGAACACGTCTTCCGGATCGTTCGGCGCCAGTGTGTTGGTCGACAGCGCCGCAGCGAACGCAGATCGACGCCAACGACCAAGGTCGTCGACCACCGACAGAGCCAAGCGGCGGCGAAGCAGTCGCCCCGCCTCCCTGTAGGGGGGGAGCGTCGCGCTCTCGGCCGCGGTCAATAGCCTCTCCGACGGACCACCCGGATTGCCGATGGCCATGACCGCAGGCTCGCGCAACGCCGCCGATGTCAGCGTCGCGATCCGCCGGAGGGTCGGATGAGAGCGTTCGGACAACTTGGCGACGATGCCGCCGGAAAGCATGGTCAGATGCCGGAGCAGGAGCTTGAGCGTCTGATTTTCGGGAAGGTCCAGACGTCGGGTGGCAACCCGCGAGATCATCCTGTCGCGGGCCAGCGAACCAGAAGTCCACCCCAGCACGGTCCGCCCCCACACGGGCTGCCCGGCCATGGCCGGACCAACTTCGGCCAGCTCGTCGGCACGCAGCGTACGAAGCGATCCCAGCAGCGCCGGCAAGGTCCCTTCAAGAAATGCGAGATACTCGCCAGTGACGAGATCCAAGCCGTCGACCGCCATTGCTCGGTCAGATCCAGCGAGCGCGGCGAGAAAGTCGGCCATGTCGCCGCCCTCCCCGCGGCTCACGGCTCGGGAGGTCGCTACGGGCGGCTGCAGCCGGGTCGCAAAGCTCGGCGAGGCCTGAAGAAGCTCCAACCACTGATCCATGGCTTAGAACGCCACCGCGCCCCCGGTCCACGCCGCCAGCGCCTGATCGAACTCGACAAGATCAGCCGGAAGCAGATCGGTAGCCTTGCGCACCACCTCCATCAGCTCCTGGTGTTTGGTCGCCAGGCCCTGGAATTGCGGCGCAACGTAGAGCTCCAATGCCGAAAGAAGCGCTCGCTCCGGTTTCCGGTCGGGCATTCTCACGAGCTCGGTCACGGCCTGGTCGATGACGGTGTTGGCAAAGCCCGGACCAAGCGGTGTCTCCAGCGCCATCAGACCCGTCTCGGCCACGAACACGGCTTCGGTCATCGCCAACAGCCGCTCGGCCTTTGTTGCCTCTAGTCCACCCAAGCGTTCGCTTTCCTCTTGGATGCGACGGGCAAGTAGCGTGCGATAACGCAACGCCTCTGGAACGCGGACCGGCACCATGGCGAAACGCCGGGCAAAGGCCAACGAGAAGCGCTTGAGGCTAGCGCGGTCGGCGTCGTTCATCGAGCCGATCATGCGCCAGCCGGCCGCCATCTCGATCCGATGGGCGGAGGGCTTGGAAGTAATGGTCCCGCGAACACCGACCTTGGCCAACACCACGTCGTGCAGGGTGCCGTCGTCGCCAACGACCTTCTGAGGCAAGCGTAGCTCGACGGCTTGCTTGCTCCCGAAGACGGTGAAGAGCTCACCGAAAGCTTTGTCGATATCCGCGCGGTTGATTTCGTCGACGATAGTGCACCGGTTCGACTTGATCGACTGCAAAAGAGCCCCTGGACGGAAGACCAAGTTGGACTTTCCATCTGCGTCGGGCTCGGGGAAATACCCGCCCATGGTGTCGTAGGTCGTCCAATGGTCGCTGGCGCAGAGCAAGTCGTGCTCGACGCCCGCCGCGTCGAAGATCGCCCTGGCCAAGGTGGTCTTGCCGGTTCCGGGCGGTCCCACGAAAATGACATTCATACCTGAAGCCAGAGCGGCCAGGGCTCTGAGAACAGGCTCTTCAGCACCGTCGATATCGGCCTTGGCGACAACACTCTCCAGCGTCACTTCCGACCAGTCCAGGTCGTCGAGCGGCGCGCGCTTGGGCTCTCGCTCCGGAATCGCCGGCGCACTACCGATGGTGATCGCCGCCGTCGGAGGCTCGCTGGTCACATAAGGGCCAACCGCTGAAAACGACGCGCCTTCCTCCCGGAAGCGGTCGATCATCGGATCGGGGCGCCGGCTCCCCCAATCGGTGATGATCACGCCGCCCGGCGCATCCGGATCGGGTCGTACGACGATAACGGTACGCAGGTTGGGACGAACGTCGAAGGCGTCGATCATGGCCCGACGTGCTTGAGCGTCGGTCAATTCCTGATCGCGCAGCATCCAGATCAGCCGCTCGTGGTTTGGCTTGACCGAGCCGATACGCCCTGTGAAGCCGCCGGAGGCCAGAACCAGCATGACCACTTCGCCGCCTTCGAGCACACTCCGATTGCGGTCGAACCACGCGTCGAGCTTGCCCAGGTAGGCGGTGGAGCGGACGTGCGCGGCGAACTTTTCCCTGAGGATATCGACGAGCCCAAGCGCGTCCTCAGAACCAAACCAAAGAGGAGTGTCGGCCAAACGATCTCGAACCGGCACGGGTTCTCCTTTCACGGCAGCGGCCAAGAGCCGAAGCCGAGGCTCCGGCACGCGACTCAAATACTATAGCTGTGGTAGAGCTCTGCCGTCCTGTTGGGTAGCGAAAGGATAGTTTCCCTGACGCCTCATCGAGATCTGAGAGTGCAAACTCGGGGACATGGACGCCGTGGGCAGAAAGATCGCCACGCCTTGATGGAACCTTAGTCGACATGGCCGGCTTGTCCTCTGGCGGTTTGTAGCGTCTATCGCGCCAGCGCCTGGACCCAGGCTTGTTCGAGCGTCCGCCGCACGACCGCTTTGCCTTGCAGGTCCTCGATGCGGAGCAATCGGCAAACCAGATCGGGACGGGGCCCCTCCCCCGCCCCCACCGTCGAGAGTTCGTCGACTAGATCGGCATCGAGGGTATCCCATCCGGGGAGACATATCTGGCGCAGCATATTGCCGTCGAAGCGCTTGGAGCCGCCGGCGAAGGTCGGCGACAGGGCCGCGGCGAAGAGGTCCAGGAGGCCCGCGTTGACAGCGCCGCAGAGCGCGGTCGTCGAGCCTACCGAAGCGCGTAGAATATACACGGCGTTTGTAGGCTGCTGGTCTGGTTTGGCCATGGCTGCACGCGCCTTGCGCGACATACCAGCCAGGAAGACGCGCTGGTCGCCCCGATCCGTCGGCAGTCTGTCGATCGTACGATACCAATTTTCCGGCTTGCTCACGCAGGCTCGGGCCGACAGTTGTTCGCGCCAGGGCTCCAAGTGCGCCGCCAGCTTCGGGAAATCGCAGAGCGGCACGAGCGAGCCGTCGGCGGACCAAGGGTTAACCAGGAAGCCCAAGGGTCTGACTGTCCCATCGTTCAAGATGTCTTGGCTTCGCACCAATGGCACGAGGCGATCGGGCTCTATTCCGTCCGCCTTTGCGACCATGAACGCCTTGGCCACGCCAAGCGCCATGCCGCATCGAATCGATATGCCGGCGGTCTCGATGGTGGGCAACCGCTCGCCTAACTCGATGATCAGCGATTGAAGTTGCTCTTCACCCAGCAGCGCCCCGCCTTTCCCGCGCAAAAGTGGCGTGCTCGTCGCGCCCACATCCCTAGCTTCCGAGCTCAGGTCGGCGATCAACGCCTCTAGCGTTTCCGGGCGGCGAAGAAGGCTTCCGCCTTCCGCATTGGTGTCGAACACGGTCACGGCGGCCGAGGTGCTGACTTCGCGTTCGCCGGCAAATACCGGTAGGCCGTGAGCTTCGACATGAAGGGCGATGCGCAGCGATCCCATCAGCCGAGCTCGAGCGGCCGAGCCGTAAGCGCAGCGTAGCCAGCGGTCGGCACATAGCAACGCCATTTGACCCGCCCCCTCACTGAGGACCTCAGCGCCGCGGCAGATGAAGGCCAGGCAAAGATCGCCCTTGGCGGCATGAGTGGGCAACGCGCGTTCGTAGGCGGCGCGCAGCCGCGAAGGCAGCTTGGACCAACGCATGTACGGTGGATTGCCGACGATGTCGGTGACCCGTGGCAGGTCTTTGGCGAGCAGGAAGTCATCGCTTCGGACCCACCGGTCGGTTAGGCGTCGCGCGACACCAGGCTCCAGCCCTCGCCCGACGAGAACCGCGGCGACGCGTTCCCCGAGGGAGACAGCGGTGGCGGCGTCGAACTCGAACGCCATCAGACGGTCGCTCAGTCCGACCTCGGTGAGGAAGCCCCAGCGTTCAGCGCTATCAAGCAGTCGATCCAGAGCCGGAAGCAGGAAGGCTCCGTCCCCGCATGACGGCTCAAGCAGTCGCCGCTGGCTCAGATCGTGGTCGGCTGTCCAACCTAGATGATCGAGCATCGCCTCGGCGACGACAGGAACAGTATAGACGGCGCAGTAGGCGTGGACGGCCGCAATGTCGTCCGTCTGCGGTGCCAAGACTTCAGCCTTCATCGCCAATCGGGGAAGCGGCTTGGCTCGGGCGATTAAGACGGGATCAGGCAGAACGCTCATGGTTGCGCTGCGGGAGCGATCGTCGCGCTGTCAACGCCGCGCATGATATCGACATCGTATGCCACCAGTCGGTTCCCCTCGCCCGCGAAACAACCACGAGTCGCCGCTTGTTGGTCCGGTCACCATAGCCGGGTAGTAGACAAACGGAAGCATGGCCAGATCCTGAAGAAGAAAGGAGCCGCCAGCGGCACCTCGTGGAAGCCATCAGCGGCCAACGAACTCCTTGATGTCTACATGACGCGATCACGGCAGACGACTTCAAGCGTGTCGATCAAATCGACCCAAGGCTTCACTTGGTCGCCTCTCAGAAGCACCCCGGCTTCGAGACTGTGCACCAAGGACGTCGACATGAAATTGGAAGAGCCAACATAGGCCAAGTCGTCGTCGGCGAGCGCCAGCTTGGCGTGGAAGGTCTCTTCCCATTTCTTCGCGTCGTTCTCGACGAAATACGCAAGGAAGCGAACGCCGGTGGGGCGAAGCTCGGCAGCGTATTTCTGATGCCAGTACACGCCTCTATGGTCGGGGCGAACGAACACTGTCTTGGCGGCGGCGGGCGTATTCGCGAGCAAATCGCGCAAGACCCCAGCCCCCTGCTGATCGATGAAGGGAACCAGAAACGTCAACCGGCGCGTAGCATTCGCCGCGACGTGCGCAAACCCGTCGCGTGTCGCATGAACGTTCAACCGTCCGTTCAACGCTTTTGCTAGGAGGCCATTCGCAGGCAACGTGACGACCGGCTCGACGCTGGGCGGGCCAGCGTCAAGCTCGTCGGCGTCGGCCATACCGATCAGTCGATCGGCCAGCGATCGGAGTGCCGTCGGCGAGGCCGCCAACCTATTGCTCTGATTGCCTTCGACGACCCATCCCCAGTGCTTGAGCAGACGAGAAACCGCGGCGGCATTGGCCGCGGTCGTTCCGGCCCGTCCGGCCAACTCGACGTCAGTTACATCGAGTAACGCTGGCCGTTCGATCAAGCAGCGCAAGAGGGAAGACGCCGCGAGGGCGATTGGACGAAGTGGCGCGAGATGACTTGCGCGCGGCTCAATCACCCGAGCGTCTCGGGGATTTGAGGAAGCCCTGAGGGCGACCGGGTGGAAAGTCCATGAACGCGGGCCGCCCTTCGCCGGTCAGCAGCGATCGCGACAAGTATTTGTTGCCGGCGACACAAGAAACCTCCGGGATCATCAAACAGTCGGGGCATGCACCACCTTGCTCGCCGCACAACGAACCAACGTTGCAGCCTAGGCTGACGTTGTAGTTTCGAAGGTCGTTCAAGAACGGCTCCCAGGAATTCCTCCACAGGGAAGAGAGATCTCCAAGGTCCATCGTCATGCCGGAGCGATAGACGACAAAGGCTAGGTCGGTTGGGAAGAGGTATTCGCCCAGCCCCCCTTCATCGAGGCCAGATAGGCGCGCCATGGTCCGCATCACGTGGTGGGCCATCGAATGGAGCAAGCCATAGGTCGCCGCGTAGAGCGACGGCGAAGGGTGAGGGTTGGATCGAGCCGCTCTATCGTGCTCGTCCAGGAAGCGCCCCATCGGATGCGCCGACATGAAGAGAGCGCCGGCTAGGCTCGGTTCCGACCGCAAGAAGGAGCCGTCGACGCAAGCCAAACTGTCCAGCCATGCGGCCACCCGCTCCTTGTCGAGTTTGAAGTAGAACGCCTCGTTTGATTGTCGCAGCACGTAGATTGGGTGAACGTGCTCGTCGCCGACCCGGGTCTTGGGAAACAACTTCAGGCGTACGGGTGTTTGGCCGCCGTGCTGAGGAACGGGCGAGGACGAAGTCCGAGAATAGCCGTAAGTGAAGCGGCAGATCTCGAACTTGGGCACGAGACCGGCTTCCGCGATCCCGAGCGACTTCAGCGCCGTCTCGACGAATGGGCCGCATCGATCCTCCTCGTCTTTGGTCCGCCATGGCGAGAGACGCTCGTCGGGCTTGGTGAACCTGACGAACGAAGCGCGCGAGCCTTCCAGCGCCCCCGAGAGCTTCGTGCGTGATAGCGCCTCATGTTCTGCCGCCAGGCGGAATGGATCGTAACGGCTGGCCCAAAGGGCGGTGCGGTCCCTGGCCTTAGTGAGCAAAGAGGCCGGTAGCTCCACGGCGACGGTGAGCAGCCCCCTCTCACGAGCTTCCTCAATGTCGGCTGCAATCTGACGCGACAGCCGCTCAGCGGTCGGCGTCTCCGAGCCGATCTCCTCGATGGATTGGAGATTGCCGGCTATGCGTTCGGCTATGCGCTGAGCGGCCTCGCCACGCCGGCGAAGTTCATCCAAGGCCTCTGCGGCGCTCGGAGGCGCGCCTAGATATCCGCACTGGCGCGCGACGAACTTTTGCAGCTCGTCGACGCGATTGGCGTCGAGCATCTTCAAGGCGTCGGCGTCGGGGAGATCGACGAAGGTCTCCGACTGCACGTTGTGGGCGACGGCCGCGCCGTAGCTGATCTTCTCCATACGAGCGTCGGCAAGCGTGACCCCCGACAGGTTCAGCTTGGGCAGGTAGTCCTTGTCGTGATTGGTCCAGGGCTGGTTGTATTTGATGTCGCATTTGGCGCAGCGCAGGAACCAGCCGCTCAGGGCGACCTTCTTGGTGTCGACCCGGAACTGGTTTGACCCACATGACTCGCAGGCCGCTCGGCGCGTGTAGATATTGCCCGCGCCGTCGATATCGACCACGTCGGTGCCGAGCGGACTCCAGTTCCCGGACGGGTGCACACAGATCGGTTCAAACTGACGCCACTCGCATTCGTGCGCACGTCGGTGAGGCGTCTTGGGGTCATGACACCTGGTTTCGGCCTCCCGAAGGTGGCCCAGCATGTCGTCGGTAGATCGACAGGGGCGCAGCAAACCGCAGGTTCCACAGGCGAGCGTCGTGGGCGAGGGCTCGTAACCCATCGTCGTCGGCGACACGAAATCGAACACGTCCACGCGGAAGTCGAAGCGGTTGTTGGCGTCGTCGTAGAGCGATGGATCGACGAGCAGTGGGCGCAGTGCACGAGCTCGGTCGTCGGACTGGCTTTCAAGAAAGGCTTCGCCCTGCTTGAACCACGCGTTCGTCGCCTCCATCAGGCGGGCTCGGATCTGCTGTTTGGTCCCTTCGGGAGGAGCCAACGGCGAGGACGGCTCGGGACGTGAAATGCAGACGCCGAGACCGCTTTCGAATGCGAAGTGGCGCTCGGGCGCATACGAGCCGGCCAACTGCCCCACCGAACGAGTCATGCGAGGCGCTGCCCGCCCGCCCTCGTGCTCGTCGCCGGCGTCACGCGCTTCGAGCGCCCGGCTCATGGTCTGGCCGACGGCCCTGGATCGGAATAGCCGCTTCATGCGCTCGCCTCTCGGTCAATATCGGCGTCTTCGCCGTCGGCCCACCGCCCGTCTCCTCGACGTAGCAGCCGCATGAGTTCACCCATCCGACGTTGGGCGGCGATACGTTCGTCGCCGGTGGCTCTCGTTCTGGGTTTGAGCTGCCCCGGCTGATCGACGTCGCGCAACGACGTCATGGGGGCTGCACGCGAGGTGCCTGGGAAAAAGCTGCGTAGCGCGGTCGCACGCCAAAAATCGCTGCGCATGTCCTCCAAGACTTTGCGGGTCTCGGCCACCAGCATCTCTTCATACCAGGCGCGAGCGCGAGGGGCGTAGTCGCGTTTGCTGGCGTCGTTCAGATCTATTCCGATCGCCCGAACAAGGAACCCGGACACTTCCGCTCGTAGCGTCGGAAAGTCACGCATACGTTGTTCTAGCGCCGACACGCCGCTGCTGTCCCAGTAACGGGCGCGATCATCTTCGGTCTTGGCGTGGATCAACCGGTTGAAGTGATCGACGGCGCAGATCTTGGTTTGCAAGGCGCTCGACAGCACCCTGGCAATGGCCTGCTCGCCCCAACGATCGACGGCGGCGGGTTGCACCATTCGCTCAAGGAAGCGGTGGAAGATGTCGTGGATACCGACGACATGCATGTCGCGAGGCCGTTGCGGCGTAGGCACGAGGATCGACACGCCGACATGGGCGCGCCCGACCCGGCTGGAGGCCTGAACATATTCGGCGATATCGGAGGGAAGTCCCGCGAACACCATCGTGTTCAACCGCTCGATATCGACCCCATGACTGATGGCGGAGGTCGCGACGATGCCCCGCAGAGCGCTCAAGAAATCCGCTTCGGGATCGACGAGATCGCCCTCCTTCCAGCGCTCCTTAGCCCGGTCGACGATCGATTGGATGGTCTCCATTTCGATCGAGCCGGTGATCAGCCCGGTGTTGACGCCTCCCGCGCCCCCCAGAGAAACCCCGGCGCGATCGTGGTCGCGTGGAATGAATTCCCCGAGCGCGGCTTGCAGACTATCGCCACCCTTCTTGTTGGTGACGTAAGCCAGCACGATGCGCGCCAGGTCGATCGCTTCCATCAGACCCGCACGCGACGCCCGGTTCAGCGCGTCGAGGTGGAATGGACGTAGCGGCCCTTCAGGGAGCGCCCCTGCGAGCGCCACGCGCGCCAGGCCAGCGCCTTCCTCCGACGAGGTCACCCAACCGTAGAGTTCGGTGAGCGTCAGGTGCAAAGCCGACAGCACCGCAACCGTCCCCGACGTATGGGGCCGGCCATTCGTCGGCATCGATATGTATAGGCGCCGAGTTGGTGTCCGAGCCTCCTGATCGGTGATCTCGCCGCGCCCCTTGTCTGAAGGGTCTGGATCCTGGAGCCGGGCGAAAAACGACTGATAGAGATCTGGCCCCGGCCTGGGGAACATCGCGACCTGTCGTTGGTATAGCATTTCGATTTGACGTTCGGGCCCTTGAACCGTGGCCGAAGCGGCCACGACCTTGGTCCGACGTGGCCGCCCGTTTGCGGTCCGGCTCGTTAGCGCCTCGCCTAGCGAGGGGGCCAAATCTGCCAGGGCTGCTTCGAACAGACTTCCAAACAGGCCCGAGAACGTGCCGAGTGACTGCTCGAGCAGGTGGGCTTCGTCTTGAATCTCCAACGCAGGATAGGGGTCGAAAAGTTCGACCTTGGCGTTACCGAAAACAGGTCCAATTTCTTCGCACTTCCACTCCCCGGCCGAGCGCCACCGATCACTGGTCGGATTTCGCGGCTTCTTGGGGTGCAGAAGCCGGCCGTGGCCCGGACGAGGCATGCCGCGCTCATCGAGATCAGAACGCACCCATGGAGCGAAACCCAGCATTCCGAACATACTGGCGATAGTGGGCGGGTTCTGAGCGATCACCGCCATCTTGTCGACGGTGCCCAGCAGCATGGTCGGAGCGTAGGCGTAGATGTCCGAATCCATCACGTGGAAGGGCAACGGCTCGACCTGGCCATAGGCGCGGTTCCATGCGCACTCCGGGCTGGTGCAAGCGTGCGCCAAGCGCGGCCAAGGCCCTTCGGCGCGACGTCGTAGCGCCAGAACCTTGTGCTTGCAGAACGGACACTCGGTAAGCCGAAGCCAGCGGCGTGCGCCTCGGTAGCCGGAGTCTTCACGTCGCAGCCGTTCTTCTTCGGCCTCTGATAGGGTGTCCTCGCGCCACTCGGGAAGGTCTTTGAAGCCGTCGGTGTCGGGCACGTTCGGGGTGTTGCCCCCGCCGACCCAAAAGCCGACCTGGAAAGCATCGCCGCCAATCCGCAGTGCCCGTCGTTCGAGTTCGGCCATGGCCAAGATGCGCGCGAAGCGGTTGGCCTGCTGGGCGGTCAGCAGACGCAATGGGTATCGCACGATCGCTGAAACGCCCCGCCTCTTGCCTCGAAGGCGATCAACGAAGCTCTGCAGAACCAACAATCCGAAGAAAGCTTCGGATTTGCCGCCGCCAGTGGGGAAGTAGAGCAGCGAAGCCGTGGCGTCGTCACGCTCCGCCCAGCCGTCGGGAAAGAGGTCCTTTTGTTCGGACCAGCTGGGTATGCGGCTAACGACGCCAGGAAGGTGGGCGGCCAAAAAGGCCAACTGGAAGAGGTGCCAACGATAGGCCCGACTGCCCAGCGCGTTGGCCCGCGCGAACGCGGCGTTGGTGGCCCGCCAGGCTGTCATGGGAAATACGACCGGATCATCCTGCTTGGCGCCGGCGTCTCTGGCCGCCGCCGCCCTTTCGAGAATTCGCAGCCCAAGGCGTATCTTCGCCAGTTCTTCGCGCCAGCCGGCCAGGTCAGCCTCGAATTGTTCCTTCTCGCGAGCTTCGGCCGCGGCGTCGTAGCGCTGCTCCGGCGGGATCTTCCAAAGCTCTTTCTCGACCGTCTCCTTGATCCATTCGTCGTAGGCTTCGACGAGATCACTCAAGATCTCCAAGCCGCCGTCCGGCCGAGCAAGATCGGCGAATTTCGGCTCGCGCTTGATCGCGAACGGCACGATCCGCGGCTGGCGCCAACTGGGTTGGACATTGGTGACCAGCGTCACCGCGCCTTCGGGCGTCTTGGTCGCGACATCGATACCGCAGTTGATGCCGAGCCCCGGATGTAGCAGCCAAGAGTTCCATCGGTAGGACGGCTTGACCCGCTCCAGCTGGTGGTCCCGATGCAGACCCGCAGAAGCCGATACCTCCAGCCCGGCCAGATAAAGGCCGCGCTCCATCAATTTGTCGGGCACGCGCGTAGGATCGACCACCGGACTTCGATTGGTCAGCATGATCCGGACCGTCGCCATCGACGTATCCAAGGGATCCTCGGCGACGGACAGCTCCACCCGAAGGTTCAGTTCCGGAAGAGCACGCGGGTCCGAGAGGCCTCTAAGCCGAGCCAACGTCGCCTCCCAGTCGACGACGTCCGACGGCGTGATCTTGTGGTGGGGTTGATTGACCGTCGCCCGCGGCATCGCCCAGGCCTTGCCCCCGATCTTCGGGTCGGGATCGTCGCGCCATTGCTTCAAGCGCGAGCGTAAGACCTCCCCCATCGCGTCGGCGAAGGTGTCGCATTGGACGCGCAAGTCGGCTTCGTCGGCCGCCGGATCAAAGTCGAACTCTGGCCAAGCGACATCGAGACGAAGCCATTTGTGCGGGATCTCCGCCCTCGCCACCAAACCGTTCGGCGGCGCACGGGCAGGGCTCATCCCCGGCGCAACGTCCCAAACCCGCGTTTCGGAATCGTCCTTTTCGTCATCGGCTCGCACCTGCGCCTCGGCAGCGATCGCCGACACGTCCGCTTCAGCCTCGCCCTCGACGCTGACTTCTTCGCGCCCCACACCGACACCGTTTTCGACGACCGCCAAGACCGCTGCCTCGTCGCCAACCAAAACTGCGTCCTGCTTTCCGGCTTGTGCTATTTCGACTGAAATTCCCGCCTCGCGCGCCCAGTCGGCCCTCGCCTTTTTGCCCGCGTCGACTCGCAAGGCCGCGATCCGTTCGCGTTGCTCAGGCGTGGCTCCGCGCTCGGGCAGATTCTCGGCGCGCATCAGGCTCTTCAGCGCCTCGCGCTTGCGATCCCTCAAGTCCTTTCGAGCTTCCGGATCCAGCCCGAACACGACGGGATTGCGCCTTAGATCATCCGCGTCCGGCAAGACGCGGACATAGACGCACCCTCGTGGCTTGACCTTGATTGTGCCAGACACTCCGCGGGCGATGAGAAACGACATCCCGATGCTTGAGACGTGGATCGGCGTGGTGGCGTCCTGATCGGTCTCGCCGGCGGCGTCCGCGGCACGGCGGCGTTGAGCCGGCAAAAGGAAGCCGGCCGCGAGCAGCCTGGAAGGTGCGTCGCCGAAAAGAACCTCGCCGTGATCCCCCCTACCGGTCAGACGATCGTGAGCGCGACGGGTGACGGCTTCGACGACCGCCTCTCGCAGGGTGAGCGAGCAGTCGGCGCCGTTCGGATCGACATGAAAAAGTCCGTCGTCAGCCATCCTGCCCTCCCCATTGACCGCCTTGGTAGACTTCCTCGACCGCGCGGATGTGCGAGAGCATGCGGGTTTGCAGCGCTTGGATTTGCTGCGGCGAGATATTCCGGTGGAGCATGGCGTCGTAGCGCGCGAACAAGAGCCGCTCGACCAAACAGCGCTTCAAATGGCCGTCACGACGCAGCTTCGCACGATGGGCGTCGAAATGGTCGGCAAGCGCCAGTGCATCCCCACCATCGTATTCGATGACGCGGCAGAACGCGGCGAACCAGCGTGGATCATCGGTCGCGCGCGGCGCCGGATCCTGGCCAGCCTTCGCAGCCGAGAGCCAATAACGAACGGCCGAGACCGACGGCACCGGCATGCCGGGATCGAGCGCGATCATACGGCGGATGATCTCTTTGGGCCGAACTCTAGCCCCAGGTCCTTCGCACCATCGTGCAAGGCACAGCTTGTAGGCCGTGACCTCCTCGTCGATCAGTGCTTGCTCGCCGTTCCACCCCATTTCGCGGGCGATCTGGTCTGAGACGTCCTGGGGAGCGATCACGAGAAGATCGCCTGGCGCTACCTCGGAAACCGGCTTGGTCTTCGGCACGCCGTCCACCAACACGACGACTTCGGCCCCGAGCGCGAAGTTGTCGTCGGTTCCGTCTTCGAAGACCAAAACCATTTCCGCGGACGCATGTGCTTCGTCGCTGCGTGACCCAGCCTTGGACTTTCGGCCCCGCGCCGGCGGTGTTCCGGCTTCTAGGCCCAGTAGCCGGCCCAGCGAAGGTGGAAGCGCGTCCCTTAGCATCTTGCAACGCGCGTGCGCCGGCGCGAGCTCGGGCCAGCCCAACAGGAGCTCGGCAATTCGACCAGCCGTTGCGGCTTCGTACGGCGTGAGCACGAAACGAACCTGGCGCCCAGGCGCGGGAAGTTCGGCAAAGATCCGCGCTGCCTCGCCGCCGCGACATACGATGTATGTACGATCGAGGTTCTCCTCGCCCAGCCTTTCCAGGGCCTCCCGACGTGGGGCCACGACGAGCCCCTCCGGAGCACTAAGCCGCACGGCGGCCGCATCGCCGGGACGATCGCAAATGAACCCTACGCGAAGACCTGCGCGCGCGGCGGCCGTCGCTTCTTCCAAGGCCAGCCGTGCAGGCGTTTCACGTAGCAGGTGGGAAGACAGCAATCGTCCGTCTTTCAGCGCCTTGTCTATCTTTCGACTGACCGGATGGTCGCCTTCGCGCCTCAAGGCCTCACGAACCCGAACGTCGGTAGCGGCGAAGGTCTCCACCGGCGAGTCCGGCGCGTCGCCGGCCAAGGGCGGACGAAGGCTCATGGCCATGACCGAAAGCATGTGGGCCGCGTTGACCAAGGCGTCGGCAGTTTCGGGATGGGTATCGTAGACTTGGTCGGCTAGCGCGATGAGGTCTTCGGCGACGGCGATCTCGTCGACCGCAGCCGCGTCGATGATGATCTGCTCGGGTTCCACACGTGGGCGCTCGGCGTGGGTGCCGTCGTCGCGCCCCGCGTAGAAATTGGTCAACAGCTGCGCCTTGGCGTTGATAACGCCTTGGTCGAAGCCCGATTTGCCGACGCTCATGGCGGCCAAGGCGCACCTCGGGTCGGACACCAGCACCACGATGGGCGCGTCGAGCCTCCGAGTCGCCCGGATCTTCAGGTCGTCCAGAGCGTGTTCGAGCGCCTCGACCACGTTCCAGGGCCCCATCCATCGTGGCGAGAAATCCAGGACCACCGCATCGACGTCCCCAGGGATAGCCGCGATTTCATCGACACGCCGACGCCCCATCGACGCTCTTGGAAGAACAAAGGCGAATGGCCTGCAGTCGCGAGCATTGCCGAAGGCCTGGTACGGTTTGCCGTATCGCCCCGCTCCCGAGCGCCCGCTCTTGAGGAAAGGACGCGCCGAACCGAGAAACCCCTTCCACTTGACGGCCCAGGCAGGTGTCCCTTTGCGCCCGTTGACGCGCAATAGCGGCGCGAGGTCTCCGAGGGGCAGACGCTTTGGAGCACCTGGTAGGAGTCGGCGAAAGGCCGTGGCCATCGCGTCGCTCCGGGCGTTGCCTTCCACATCGGCGTGAGGCGCCCACAAGGAGGATGCAGCGTCGCGGTCGACGGAGACCGATCCAATTAGCTCTGCGGTTCGGCTTGCCGCGCCCGCTACCAAGAGCCGTGCGTCCCCAACAGCGCATCCATCCTTCGCGATGGATCGCGCCGCCCAGGTCAGAAGCGGCGCCGCTGGCGGCGAGGGCCAAGACATCGCCACGATCAACGACCCGGCGGCCGCGTCGAGGGCATGCTGAAGAATAGTACGCGTGACGTCCAAGCCAGAAGACCTGGAGAGCCCGATTTCGGCCCCCCAATCATTGATCACGGAAGCATTCTCGACCGCCGCAATGGGAGCGGCACTGGGCAGCTCGATCGGCGGCGGCGCGGCGGCGGAACGCCCTCCCCTCATCGTGGTGATGAGCGCGCGCCGATGCGCGGCGACGTTCCGATTGACTTCATCGTAACTCGCCGGCGAAGACCTAAATCGCTCGCCCGTTCTCGATTTCAAACGCCTGCCCCCCGGCCAATCCGGTTACCTCCGGTTCAGCTTGGAGAAACGCTATTCGGCGGGATCGGAATTCGCAACTCGGACTTGCACTTTGCTGCTCGCTCTCGGTTCTGATTTTAGGCCGGCGTCACCGGGGAAACGGATCAGGCTGGAGGGTGCCGCGCCACCCCAAGCTCTGGCCAATTATCGCCCGACGTTCGGCGAGGGTTGGAAGTGCAGCAGGATCCAGCGCCGTGGAAAACATCGAAGTTTGGCCGGCCATGATTATGGTGGGTAGGTGATGTTGCTAGGCCAAATCGTGCGCCCACATGCTTGGCCGCCGGCCAACGGACGCTTCCAACGTCGGCGATGAAACCACGACCGCTAGCGTCAGCGATCGTCACCCGAATGGGCCGAGACCGCGTAGCGGGCTCGGCGGCATCCGGCGTAGCCGGCGCCGTAGAGCGCGGTCGCGCGCGCCAGCGCGCGAGACGCCCCAACCAACTTACCTAGCCTTTCGGCGAACCAGCTCTGCCTCGGTAACCGACAGGGCCGACGCTAGGCGCTCAAGCACACGAAGGCTGATGTTACGCTTGCCGTTTTCAATGCCCGAAAGGTAGGTCGTGTGGATATCCGCCAAGTGAGCGAGCTCATCCTGCGGAAGGCCTTTAGCCTCCCGCAGGATGCGAATATTCGCCCCTACGACAAATCGGAGATCCATACTCCGAAGGCGCACGATCCCGCGCCGTTGCGGAATAGACTATGAGTAAAGTGAAAAAATTGACGCTTAGCCAAATCGACATTGACTAGCGGCGGATTACGAGATCCGTCTCAGGCACCCGGAGCGCCAATGCAAGTCGCTCCAGCACTCTCATGCTGATGTTTCTTTTGCCGTTCTCAACGCCCGACAGATAGGTCGCATGGATGTTTGCCAGGTGCGCGAGTTCGTCCTGCGGAAGCCCTCGCGCTTCCCGCAGGGCGCGAACGTTCGCTCCCACAACGGCCAAGAAATCCATAGCCCGAGAGCGCCCGCTCGGGGCTGGACTGTGAATAGACTATGAGTAAAGTCGTGACATATCGTCGTGCACTCGCGACGCCAGCGCGGGCACGGCTCAATCCGGATTCAGCCTGTCCCATCGGTTTGGAACGCGGCCCATGTCCCCGCTCGACACCTCCTCCCCGCCCCCGCCCGCCCTCGACGGCGAGGCTGCGCCCCTGGCCGACGCCTACCTGCGCCATCACGCCTGGCTGACCAAGGTGCTGACCCGGCGCTACGGCGCCGACGGCGACGACATCGCCCAGGACACCTGGCTGCGGATCCGCCGCTACGTCCCGCCGGGCCCCGTCCGTCACCCCAAGTCGCTGCTCATGCGCATCGCGCTCAGCCTGGCGTCCAATCGCCTCCGCAAGACCGGGCGCGAGACCCCGACCGATCCCCACCATGACGTGCTGGCGGACCGGACCGGCGACAGCACGCAGGACGAGGCGCTCTTTTTTGAGCAGATGATGCTCGCCTTGCCGCCCAAGTTGCGCGATGTTTTCGTCCTGAACCATGTCAGGGGCCTGACCTACCGGGAGATCGCGCAGCTGCGGGGGATCTCGGTCAAGGCGGTGGAAAAGCGGATGACCCAGGCGATCGCGCGCTGCGCCGAGATGATGCGGGGCTAGGACGGGCGCCGTCATGACCCAGGAACACGCAGAGGCCGCGGACGGGCAGGCGCAGTCGGCCAAGGCCGCGCGCGCGGCGAGCGAGGCCGCCGAGTGGTACGCCAAGCTCAACAACGGCCGCGTGGCCTATGGCGAGATCGACAAGTTCTTCGCCTGGCGGGCCGAGACGCTGAACGACGTGGCCTATACCCGCATCGAGCGCCTGACGACCACGGCACGCGCTTTGGCCGACGATCCGCGATTGCAGGCCCTGGCCGAACGCGCCGCGCGCCGTCCGCGCGAAGGCGCCTGGCTGGCGCGTCTCGGCTGGCCAAGGCCGGCGCTGTTCGGCGGCCTTGGCCTCCTGGCCGCCGGGCTCGCCGCCGGCGCCCTTCTCTGGATCCAACCCTTCGGCCAGACCTACGACACCAGCGTGGGCGAGCGGCGGGCGATCAGCCTGGAGGACGGCTCGACGGTCGAGCTCAACACCGACAGCCGCGTGCGGGTGCGCCTGGGCAAGACCGAGCGCCGGCTGGAGCTCTTGAAGGGCCAGGCGATGTTCGCCGTCGCCCATGACACGGGCCGGCCGTTCATCGTGACGGCGGGCGACACGGCCGTGCGCGCGGTCGGCACCAAGTTCGAGGTCTATCGCACCGACGGGTCCGTGCGCGTGATCCTGACCGAAGGCCGCGTCCAGGTCAGCCGATCCGGACAGACCGCCAAACCCGTGACGATGACGGCGGGCGAGCGGGTCGAGGCCGCGCCGGGCGAGGCGCTCAAGGCCGCGCCGGTCGACGTGGCCGCCGCCACCGGCTGGACGCAGGGTCGATTGACCTTCCAGGATGCGCCGCTGGCGCAGGCGGTGGCCGAGGTCAATCGCTACAGCCGCCGACACGTGGTGTTGGGCGCGGGCGCGCCGGCCAGCGAGCGGGTCAACGGCGTCTTCGACGCCGGCGACACCGAGGCCTTTGCTCATGGTGTGGCGGCCCTGCTCGATCTTGCGGCCGCGCGCCGCGCCGACGGCGCCATCGAACTGACCGGTCGTCGCCCGGCCTGAACCAAGCCAAAGCCAAGCCAAGGCCCAACCAGACCAAGCTCACCAGAGCCGAGTCTTAAGCCGCCCCGGCCCGTCCCGTGACCCCGCCGGCCCCGCCCGCGCCCTCACATCGTCATAAAAGTTTCGCACCCCGGTAGGGTGTCGCGCCCTTGGGCGTGTCTCACCCGCGCCACGTCCGGCAGCGCGCGTCATCACGACGCCCCCTGACGTGATGGGGGAGTTGTCATGGGTGTTGGTCCGCGTCGCCTGAGTCTTGGTCTTGGCGTTCTGGCGCTGGCGGCGGGTCTGACGCCCGCGGCGCTGGCCGCCCCGCGCCCGGCGGCCAGCGCCGAGATCCGTCTCGAAGCCGGGCCGCTGGGGGCGTCGCTGTTCTCCCTGGCCAGGCAGACGGGGGTGCAGATCATCTTCACCACGCCGATGGTGGCCGGGCGACGGGCCCCGGCCGTGGTCGGCAAGATGAGCCCCGACGAGGCGCTGGCGCGGCTGATCGCCGGCAGCGACCTGGAGATGAAGCGGACGGGCGAGCGGGTGCTCGTGCTCAAGCCCCGCGCCGGGCTTTTTCTGACGGCGACGGCTCAGGACCCCGCCGCCGAACCCCAAACGGCCCAGACCGAGCCCCTCGCCGCAGCCCAGGAGCCGACCCTGGTCGCCGAGATCGTGGTCGGCAGTCATATCCGAGGGGTCAAGGACGGCGCATCGCCGGTGATCGTGCTGGGCCGCGAGGCGCTGGACCGCGAGGGTCGCGCCAGCATCGCCGAGGCCCTGGCGGCCCTGCCGCAGAACTTCGGCGGCGAGGTCAGCGAGGACACCGCCTCGACAGGGGCCGATCCCCTGGCGACCAATTCCAGCTCGGCCAGCGGCGTCAATCTGCGCGGGCTCGGCGCGGACGCCACCCTGGTGCTGGTCAACGGCCGGCGCCTGGCCGGGACGGGCTTGAAGGGCGACTTCGCCGATGTCTCCTCGATCCCGATGAGCGCGGTCGACCGGGTCGAGATCCTGCTCGACGGCGCCTCGGCGCTCTATGGCTCCGACGCGGTCGGCGGCGTGGTCAACATCGTGCTCAAGACCCGCTATGACGGCGCCGAGACGAGGCTGCTGGTCGGCGGCGCCACGCGCGGCGGCGCGGCCCAGACGGTGATCGGCCACACCGTCGGCAAGACCTGGGACAGCGGCCATGTCCTCTTTTCCTACGAGCACGCCAGCCGCGATCGCCTGCGAGCCCAGGACCGCGACTATGCCGGCCAGGCCGATCTTCGCCCGCTAGGCGGAACCGACCACCGCTGGTCCTACGGCAGTCCCGGCAACCTCCTGCGAGCGGACGCCACCGGCGCCCTCGTCCCCGCCTACGCCATTCCGGCCGGCCAGAACGGGGTCGGCCTAAGGCCCGCCGATTTCCGAGCCGGCCAGGTCAATCTGGAAAACCAGCAGGCCGACTACGACCTTCTGCCCCGCCAGCGGCGCGACAGTCTCTATGCGGCCTTCAGCCAGGATCTGACGTCGCGGCTGACCCTGAGCGGCGACGCCAGGCTTGGCCGGCGCAAGTTCCACAGCGTCGGCCCGCCGGCCAACACCACGATCTATGTCGACGGGGCCAATCCCTATTTCGTCTCGCCGGACGGGGCGGCCTCCGAGACGATCGCCTATTCGTTCCAGCGCGAGCTCAAGGGCTCGGTCAGCGACGGCCGCGCCGACAGCGTGGGCCTGTCGCTGGGCGGGCAGGCGCGCCTGCCCAAGGACTGGCGCCTGGAAGCCTATGGCGCCTTCGCGCGCGAGCGGTTCGACAACCTGACCACCAACCTGCTGCACTATGGCCATCTGGACGAGGCGGTCGGCGCGGTTCCCGACGATCCGGCCACCGCCTATAGCCCCGCCCGCGACGGCTTCTTCAACCCGTTCATCGGCGCGGGCTCCAACCCCAAGGGCGTGCTCGACTATGTCTCGCAAGGGGCGATCTTCCGAAAATCCCGCAGCGACGTGCGCTCGGTGAACGTCAAGCTCGATGGGACACTGCTCACCCTTCCGGGCGGTCCGATGGGTCTGGCGGTCGGCGGCCAGATCCGGCGCGAGGTGCTGCGCACGAGGGGCTGGGCCTACCAATACAGCCTGGCGCCCAGTCCGGTGTCGCCGCGCGACGCCGAGCGGACGGTCAAGGCGCTGTTCGCCGAGGTGCGCGCCCCGATCTTCGGCCCGGCCAATGCTCGGCCGGGCCTGGAGCGGCTGGAGCTGTCGGCGGCGGTGCGCCGTGAGGATTACGGCGGTTCGGTCAAGAGCACCGATCCCAAGCTTGGCCTGATCTGGTCGCCGGGCGCGGGGACGACGCTGAAGGCCAGCTACGGAACCTCGTTCCGCGCCCCGGCCCTGCCCGAGCTCACCGATCCGCAGATCATCGCCCCAACCATCCTGCCCAACGGGACCGCCCAGGTGATCTCGATGCTGCTCTATGGCGGCAACGCCAAGCTCAAGCCCGAGACCGCCGTCTCCAAGGCCCTGACCCTGGATCTCGCCCCGCCCGCCCTGCCGAAGTTCAAGACCTCGGTGACGCTCTACCAGACCGACTTCGACGACCGCATCGGCCGCCCGGCCAGCGAGAACATCCTGACGGTGTTGTCGGGCCAGGAGTTCGCCCCGTTCCGGACCTTCGTTTCGCCGGCGACCAACCCGACCGATCGCGCCACCATCCAAGCCCTGATCGACGCGCCCAACTCCTATGCCAAGGGGGTCTTCCCGACCACGGCCTATGGCGCGATCGTCGATACGCGCTACGTCAACACCGGCCAGCTGCGGGTGCGGGGCCTGGATCTCTTCGCCCAGTATGAGGCCCAGCTGGCGGGCGATCCGCTGGCGCTCAGCCTTTCGGCCGCCTGGCTGCTCGACTATCAGCGCAAGATCACGCCCAGCGCCACGGCGGTGGACCTTGCCGGCACGGCCGGCGCGCCAGCCAAGCTTCGCCTGCGAGCGAGCGGCGCCTGGACGCGCGGGGCCTGGACGACGACGCCGTCGGTCAACCGGGTCGGGGCGCTGGAGGACAACGCCGGCCGGCGCATCAAGGCCTGGACCACGGTGGATCTCTCCGTCCGTTTCGCGCCCTCGACACCGGCCTGGCGGGGTCTGACGGCCAATCTCAACATCCAGAACCTGCTGGACCAGGACCCGCCGTTCTACGACTCGGCCCTGGCCCTGGGCTACGACCCGGCCAACGCCGATCCGGTCGGCCGGACGGTCAGCCTGCAGCTGATCAAGACCTGGTAGGCGGCGCCTCCGGCGCCGCGCCCATCTTTCCAATCCTCATCAACGGACCTTTGCATGCGACGGCTCGCCCCGCATCTGGCCGCCTGCGCCCTGCTGCTCGCCGGCGCGGCCCAGGCCCATCCCTTCACCCTCGACGACCTCCTGGCCCGCCAACGCCTGGTGGGGGCGAGCTTCTCGCCCGGCGGGCGCTGGCTGGTCACCCAGTCGACCGCGCCTTACCGCGACATCACCCGCTTTGACCTCCTGGCCGAAGCCGATCTGACGGTGAGCCGTCTCGACGTCGTCGACCTGCGGGCCGCGCCTAAACCTCGACGCCTGTTCAGCGCGGCGCCGGGGTTCGGCTACCTGCCAGGACCCTTCTCGCCCTCGGGCGATCAGATGGCGGTGATCCGGGTGGCGGGCCACGCCATGGAGTTGGGCGTGGTGGATCTGGCCAGCGGCCAGGCGAGCTGGACAGGCACGACCCCGATCGTCAGCCCCATCGGCCAGACCCTGGCCTGGCGCGGCGAGGACGAGCTCTTGGCCGTCACCCGAGGGGCCGAGGCTGTGAGCTTCATTCCGTTCTACGAGTGGCAGGCCAAGGCGCGCCTGCAAGCGGCCTGGAGGGCGACGCAAACCGGCGGCCTGGGCGTCACCGAAGTCGGGTCGGGACGCTATCTTGGCCGCCACGCCAAGGCGCCCCTTCGCCGACTCGTCAGCATCAAGATCAAGACCGGCCAGGCTCGAACGCTGTTCGAGGGCGACGTCTTCGATCTGGCGCTTTCCTCAGACGAGCGGCGAGCGGCCCTGCTGGTCGCGGGCGAGGATGTCCCGGCCGATCCGGACCGGCCCGCGGGCCTGGCCGAGCCCTTCCGCCGTCAGCGGCTGGCGATCCTCGACCTGGCCAGCGGCCAGACCTGGCGCCCCTGGACCGACCATGAGGTCGCGTCAGGCTTGCTGACCTGGTCGGCCGGCGGCGCGCTCCTGCTGCGCGCCAAGTCGGACGCGGCGCGCTGGAACAAGGCGGCGTTCTGGCGCCTGGTCCCAAAGACCCAAACCCTCGCCCCGCTCGACCTTGGCGACCATGATCCAGCCCCCGACCCCGATCCCTCCGGCCTGGGCGCGGCCTATGGCCAGTGGCTGGGCGAGACGCCGCTGGTGCTGGCCCGGCGTACCGGCCAGGCCCGACGGATCTGGTTGAAGCTGGGGGACCACGGCCCGGTTCGGTTCGGCGAGACCTTGCCGCCGAAGGCCGACAGATTGTTGGCCGCCGACGCGACCGGCCTTGTCTTAAGCGACGGCGCGCGGCTCTGGCGCTTGGATACGGCGGGAAAGGTCACCGCCGGACCGCTTGAGGCCAGGCTCGCCAACCGCGCCCCTGCCGACCCGCGCGAGGCGCTCAACCAGCGCCCGCCGCCGGACCGACTGATCCTCGCCGCGCCGACGGCGGGCGGCTCGCGCCTGGCCAGTCTCGGCCGCGATAGCCTGGCGCCGAGCACGATCACCCTGCCGGCCAGCGAGACCCTGCTGGCCGCCCAGACCAACACGGTCGCCGCGCTCAGCCTGGCCCGGGACAGCCACGGCGTGGAGACCGTGATCCTGCGCGCCGGCGCCGCCGCGCCCGCCTCGGTCCTGACCCTCAACGACAATCTCGCCGCCGTGACCCTGACGATCGCGCGCCCGATCACCCGGCGTGGTCCGCACGGTCAGACGCTCACCGACTGGCTCTACCTGCCGCCTAACACCGGGTCTGGCCGGCGCGTGCCGCTGGTCGTGGTTCCCTATCCCGGCAAAGTCTATCCCAACGCCGAGGTCGGCCTGGGCCCGCCCGGCCGCGAGGCCTATCCCAACGCTCAACTGCTGGCGGGCGCCGGCTACGCGGTTCTCCTTCCGAGCCTTCCCGTCGACGAGACCCGCGAGCCGATGGACGGCATGGCCGCGCGCATCCTGGCGGCGGTCGACGCGGCCGGGGCCGCCGAGCCGAGCCTCGATGCGACCCGTCTGGCGCTCTGGGGCCACAGCTATGGCGGCTACGCGGTGCTGGCGGCCGCGCCCCAAAGCGCGCGGTTCAAGGCGGTGATCTCGGCCGCGCCCTCGCCCGACCTCTTCATGGCCTATGCGGCCCAAGGCCTGACGGGCAGCCTCTTGCCCGAGGCCGGCTATCCCGTGGTCAACGCCATGGGCTGGCTGGAAAGCGGCCAGGCCCGCATGGGCGCGCCGCCCTGGCGTGATCCGGCCCTCTATGTGCGCAACAGTCCCATCCTCCAGGCCGACCGCATCAGCCAACCGATCCTCTTGGTGGGCAGCGACTTCGACGGCGATCCCAATGGGCCGCGGGCGATGTTCAACGCGCTCTATCGGCTGAACAAGGACGCGGTGCTGCTAGACTATCATGGCGAAGGCCATCAGATGTTCAGCCCCGGCAACCTTGCCGACCTCTACACCAAGGCCCTGGCTTTCCTGGCCGATCACATCGCCCCGGCCGACGCCGCGACATCCTCGACCAGCGCCTCCGCCCCGCCCTCTCGCTGAGCCGCCGCCAAGCGGTCTTCCCAGACGCGAACCCAGCCTTCGATGAACACCACCCGCATCACCTCGCCGATCACGTCGCGCCAGATGATCAGGTCGGGATCGAGCAGCGGCGCAAGACGCCGCGGATCGATGATCCCCCGCGCGGCCAGACGTCCCTCCATCAGGAACGGCGTCAGGACATCGAGACTGCCGGCCAAGCTGCGCGCGAAGAAGGCGGTGACGTCGCCCTTGCCCCGTCGCCCCAGGATGAGCGACGGCGCGCGGCCGGCGAAGGCCGCCCTCGCCAACGGCCGATCGGTGTCCCCGACGGCCAGTTGCGAGGCGGGCGCGGCCAGGCAAAGCTCGACGACCGGCTGGGCTAGCAAGGGATGGACGAGGTCGGCGACCTCGCCGCGAAGGCTTTGACCGTTGAGGGCCTGGGTGTTGGTCAAGGCCTGGATCTGCACGCGCTTGGCGCCGCTGACGCCGCGCAGGTCGCGCTGCCAGGGATGGCGGCGGGCCAAGTCCTGGGGACGAACCAGAAACCGAGGTCCGCGCAGGCCCGAGGGATCACGCGCCTCGCGGCCAAGGGCGCGAAAGGCGAGATTCCACACCGACATGCGCATGCGCTGGGCAAGCAGGCTCAGCGCCCGGCGGCGCCCGCGGGGGTCGCGCGGCCCAAACAGGATCTCCCGCGCCAAGGCGACGTCCGGCATCTGATAAAGCACCGCATCGCCGCCATGGCCGGTGAACATCGCCTCCGCGCCCGTCGCCCGCAGCAGCTCGGCGACCTGAAGGTCATAGTCGGGATCCTGGGCGTTGAACGGCGGGCGCGGGCCGCCGGCGCAGCGCAACAGCGCATCAACGTCATAATGAAGATCACCGCGCGCCGCCGCCGTCAGGGGCAGGCCCATGCGCTCGGCGACCGCCTGGGCATAGACCCGCTCGTCGCCCTCGCGCTCGGCCCAGTAGTGATGGCTGAGCGCCCTCACCGGCGCCTTGGCCGCACGCAGGCTGGCGGCGATGATCGCCGAGTCGAGGCCGCCGGAGACCTCGGCGACGATCGCCTCGCGGCCCTGGGTTAGGGCCAGGACGCAGCCGTCTAGGCAGGCGGCCAGGGCTTGCGGGGTCGTGAGCCCACCGCGTCGGCGGCCGCGACGCACAAGGTCGGCGGGCGTCCATAGTCGATCGGCGACTCGGGCGTTCGGCCCCGACCGCAGGACGCCGGCGCCGACCGCCTGGACGCCGGTCAGGCACACCTCGTCGCTGGACAGCGCGATGTCGCCGACCAAGGCTTCGACCCGCGTCCAGTCGATCGCCAGACCCGTCGGCGCATGCGGCCCTGAGACCGGGATCTGGCTGGCGACCAGGGTGACGTCGTCGCGGGTCCAGGCGACGCATTCCAGCCCGCCCAGCGGATCGCGCAGGATCGCGGGGGGGTCGCGAGGTGAGACGAAGACCGCGACATAGGCGCCCCAACCGCACGCGACCAGAACCCTGGCGGCGTCCTCGGGCGCCAGCGGCTTTAGAAGCGCCAGATCGAAAGGGCGCGGCGCGCCGGCCAGGGTGGTCTCGGTGTCGAAGACCTCGCCGATCACCACGCCCTGGCCGTGCGCCAAGGCCTGCACCCGAGGCGGCCGGGCGCCGCGCACGAGGACAGCCAGGCCAAAGGCGTCGTGGGCGATCGTCCAGCCGCCTTGCGCCAAGATCGCCGTCCGCATCGCCTGGGCCGCCAGGCTCGGCTGGCCAGGCGGCCAGGTCAGGACGAGATAGTCGCCCATCTAGACCACCAGGATCGGATGATAGGGCCGGACATGCTCAAGCGTGTCGTCGAGCACCACCGCGCCCGACTGCAGCCAGCAGTGGGCGGCGAACGGCCAGGTGCGCACGCCGACCACGAGGGCCGCGTCATGCCCGAGCGTCCGCAGATATTTGAGCGCCATGTAGCTGCGCGCCAGGCAGGCGCCATCGAACGGCGCCCAGACGCGCAAACGCTGAAGGCGAACGGCCTCCGCCGCCAGGGCTGGCGATGGGTCGCGCAGCCGGCGGTCTTCGCTGTCGGGGTGATCGGCGGCCGCTTCCAGGAGTCGGGAGAAGCCAAGGCGCCCAAGATCCAGATGCGCGAACAAGGATGAGCCGATGAGGGCGCGCCAGGCGCGCGCGTCCGCGGGCGATGACGCCCCCTCGGTCAGATCCGCCTCGGGCGGCGGGAGACGGGTAGCCAGGCGCGCGGTCGCGCGCCGCGTCACAAGTCCCGCCGCCCGCAGATCCTCAGCCGTGGCCGCGTCGGCGAACGCGACCGCCCCGTCCTCGCCCAGTCGCAGGGTCAAGGCGCCGCCGACGAGACAGAAGTAGGCGTCGGCGGCGACATCGAGCAGGACAAGGTCGTCACCGATCGCCACGCCATGGACCCATGGCGTCAGCCGCCAGTCCGGCAGGGACGACGGCGTCGGATCGGCGAGCCCGGGCATGGTCAGCCCATCGCCCACTGGAGCATCGGGTTGAGCGGTTCCAGCGGCCCGCCGGTGCGCACCGAGCGGGTCAGCCGGCGGGCCGAGCCGAGACGCAGGAGCTTGCCCGCGCGGCTTTGGTTGGTTTGGGTCATGGTGATTTTCCGGGGATTGGCGCGCTCTCGCGCGGCTTGGTCCGGCGCCGGATCGACGCCGGACCTCTATCAGCTCGGCCGATCAGGGCCCTTCAGAGCGGGAAGACCTTCAGCGACGGATTGGCCGCCTCGTTGATCGTGCCGTCCCGGACCGACAGGGTCAGGGCCTTGGCCGAACCGAGGCGCAGCAGGGTGGTCTTGCGCGGGGTGTGCTTGGCGGACATGGGAGCCTCCTTGGGCTTGAAACCGCTGATCGCGGCCTCTCAAGCCAGCGCCCCGCCCCTTCGATATTCAAACTATATCCGGTCGATATTTTTGCGCCTCCGCCAGGCGCACGATCGTCGGGGCCGCGTCCATCCGGCGCCGATGGTGCAGCCGGACGGCCGCGCGCAAGGCGCGCGCCTGGCCCGTCTCGAAGGCCGACACCAGGCCCAGCGCCTCGGCCCTGATGTCGCTGAAAATCCGGGCCTCGATCGGCGCGAACGGCGCCAAACGTTCGGCCGCGCGCCCGAAAGCCAGCGTCAGGACGAGGTCGTTGGCGCAAAGCACCAATTCCTGCAGCAGCACGGCGACGACCTTGGTGGGATCGCCGCCCGGTCGCGCGAGATCGGCCGACAGGCTGAACGGCTCGCGCGCGGGCCAAGGGCCGCGGCCGGCCCGCTGGCTGTCCCGATGGCTGGCCCGATGGCTTGCCTGCGCCGACAGCGCCGCGGCGACATAGGTCAGGCGCAGATTGTAGAGCTCGGCCAGGATCAGGGCGTCGAGCCTTGGCCGGGTATAGGCCGCGCCTTGCTTGTCGACGAGCTCCTCGCCGGCCAGGCGCGACAACGCTTCGCGCACCGGAGTCGGTGAAAGGCCAAGCTCGGCGGCGATCAGGTGGATCGGCAGCGGCGCGCCCGGCGCGTCGACGCCTTGGCGCAGGCGCTGTCGAAGGGCGTTGAGAGCAAGGCCGAAGGCGTCACGCGAGGGAGGCAAGGCGCAGATCCTGGATGGGACCGTGCAGTGTCAACGCGGTCTCGCCAGCGTCCAGGGCCGCACCGTTTCGCCAGGCTTCCAGGCGCCGATTGCGGCCGGCATGCGCGGCCCGCGCGGGATCAATGTCAGGATTGACGGCCTTCCTGCATGACGTGTGCAGGAAGGCCGCGAACCCGTCCCGAATATCTGCACGGCCGCCCGCCCCAAGTGACGGTTGACCTGGCTAGACACCCGAAAATTCCTGTTGGAGGATCGATACGTTAGGTTGTGCTTTGACCGGGGGTCGCGGCGCGCTTTCATATCGCCAGCAAGTGCGAGTTAGGCCTTGGATGACCCACGCGATGATCTGACGCGTCAGCGAGAGCTTCTGTCGTCGATCCTCAAAACCATCAGGGGACTACGCCGGCTCAGCGCGCGGGTCGTCGCCGACCGCATGGGCATGAAGGTGCGCACCTACTACAGCTTCGAAAGCGGCGAAGGCCCGCTCGACATCGCCAGGATCTGGCGCTTCGCCGAAGCGGTCGATTGCGATCCGGTCGGCGTCATGGACGCCTTGATGCTGGGGCGGATCGAGTACGCCCTTCGGACCATGGACAATAAGGCCTCCTCGATCATGCTCGGCTCTTACAGGGGCTTCAACGAGCGGGCCGGCGACCGGCTGACGACCATCGCCTCGGCGGTGCTGATCGAGGCGTTCAAGCGTCCTTTCGACAGCCTCGACGAGCACCTTGAGAAGCGCGATCTCAGCGCCGAGCGCTGGCTCGCGGCGAACCTGCCGAAAATGCTGCCGCCGGAAGATTAGCGCGAGCGGGCCGGTCTTCACGCCAGATCCGACCAACATCGACATCAGAGCCCGCCGGGTCGATCGGCCCGGCCAAGCCCCAATGGTCGGGGAGCTTGTCGGTCTCTCCCGATGCGACGCGCGCGTAGTCGGCTTGGTAGGCCTGGTTGCGGCGCAAAAACTCCCAGGCCATGCGCGCCAACCATGGATCGAGGAACGCCGCCTGCGCCCGCTCGCAAGTCGCGGCGCAGTGGTCGGGACCCGGAGCGGCGGCGCGGGACTTTGCCATGCGCCCATTGAGCGCTCGATCCCCGCGCGCCGGTATGGGGCGGCCCCCGCCATGGCCGTGGCCGTGGAAAATTGTCGCCGAGGAGGTCGAGCCTTGCGATGATCCGGTAAGGTCGTGCGGGTTTCCCGCACAAGATCTACGCCCAGCCGCACAGACCGCGCAGCCATCCCGCGCACAGCAAAGATGTCCCCAGGAAAACGACGCTCCGTTGCGCCAGAGCCGCGCCCCGGGTGCGCCAAGCGGGGGTGCGCCAATCAGGGGTGCGCCAGCCAGGCGAGCGCCAGACGCGTGTGATCGTGGGCGAGGGCGCGCTCGGCGCGGCGGCCTTGCCCAAGAGGCCGCGATAGCCGCCGGCGACAAGGTGCTCGGCGGCGCGCAGCAACCGATGGACGCGCATGCGCATATAGTCCGACGGACCGTTCCAATCCTCGTCCGCGCGGGCGGCGCCGAACAGGGTGGCTGCGATGTCGCGTTGGCTCGCGCCGGACGAGCGGGCGTCATGGGCGCGTAGAATCTCCAACCAGCGCGCCGGCTTGCCGCTCGGGCGTCCCCCTGGAGACGGCAGGCGGCCCGTGTCGCGCAAGGAAACCAAGCCCCGCAGGGCATCCAGCGCCGCCAGAGCCGAAGACCGAGACGGCAGGCGCGCCACACAGGTCACCGGGCCCGCGAGGACATCGCCCCGCGCGATCGCCAGACGAAGGCGCCTTGGTCCGTCGCAAATCAGGACGTGCTGCTCATCGTCATCGGTGCAGACGACGATCACCGCCTGGCGCATCGTCCCCAGATCGAAGGCTTCCGGGTCTTGTCTGGCCGCCGGCGAGACCTCCAGCACCAGCACGGAGGGATCGATCGGCCAGCGCCAAAGGACGGCGGGCAAGGCGTCGCCCAATGGACCTTCGCCGGCGAAACAGAGGCCGGCGATCGGCGGTCCGGCGCCCGGTTCAAGACCCGCGCAGCGTGCGCGGCGACCAAACTCCCAGGCCCAGACCGCCGCATCGGCCTGCAGCAAGGACCGGTAGCTGTCCGCCCGTCTCCAGTCGGGCGTGCTGAGCTGGTCATCCACCATCGCGACGCCTCGGCGCGCCCCCAGCAGGAGTGTTTCGCGTTCACGCGAGGCTGTCGAGGCAAGCGCTCCGTCCCGGTCACGCTCGTCACGAGGTGTCGGGCGGGTCTAAAGTCGCCTTGGCCGTCGAGCGTCGATGGCCCGCCTAACGAGGGTTCGAGATCCTTGACGCCCAAGATCGATCCGCAAGTGGCCGATGTCGCGCCGTGGTCGGAGACGCTCACGGACTACGACCGCGAGCACCTTGTGACCTATCTGCGCCTGCTGGACGCGGCGCGCGACGGCGCTGACTGGGACGATGCCTCGCGGGTGATCCTGGGCCGTGGGGACCCCGCCTCCGCTCGGCCGTGCTGGGAAAGCCACATGCGGCGCGCCGAGTGGATGACGAAGGCTGGCTACCAACATCTCCTGGCGGCCAGGCGGCCCCAGGATCTGGAGTGAAAGTCGGTTTGAAGCCGCCCGGAGTCGCCAAGTCACCGTGCGCCCGATGGCGGACGTCAGCTCAAAGGTGCGCCTGATGAAGCTGCCGCAATTTTCGGTTCACGCTACGGACCGGACGCCGCACCTACCTTAGTCTCCGGGTGGGTCGATGAAATGAACGGGGTCCCGCCGGTCCAGGTTGTGAACGACTTCTTCGATTTCAGCGATCGGATCGCCGCGCAGCTGGCGGCGACCTGAAGCGCCTCCATGAGTAATCGTGAGCAGGCCGAACCTTCATGTGGCGCCCGCCGCTGGCGCGCGTGGGGTTCAGCCCCGCAACGCAAGGTCAAGGTTTGTGTGGGACTGTGGACCCATGACGTCCGCGATGTCCTCTCACCCGCACGCGGTGGAGCGCCGCAGCCAAGCCCGCCAGCGCACCTTGCTGGCGGGCCGGCTGTCGTTCGGCGAGCCCGCTACCGTCATCGCCTGCGGCATTCGCAACCTCAGCCCGTCCGGCGCCAACATCGAGCTGGAAGGCCCGGTTCTGCTCATGCCGCCGTTTCGCCTGTTGCTGGCCCGCGAAGGCGTCGTTCATGACGCCACGATCGCCTGGCGGCGCGGCACGCGCATCGGTCTATCATTCGGCCAGACCCACGATCTGCGTGACCCCGCCGATCAACAGGTCCGCATGTTGCAAGCGATCTGGAAGGAAATGGCCCTGCGCTAGGGCCGCTTCATCGCCGAACCGTCACGCCAAGCGTGATGGCGCGTGGCGTCGCGCCGTCGATCCGCCGGCCGGCGACCAGGTCGATATCCATCCGCCCGCCGCCGGGGTTCCAGCGCAGGCCAAGCTGCCCGCCGGCCTTGCCGCCGTCGCGCTGGAACGCCTCGGCCATCAGGGTCAGGTCGCGCGCCACCCCCAACTCGGCCTGGGCGCCGTAGAAAGCTGCGTCGCGCTTGAGGTCGGCCCGGACATGGCTCCAGCCGGCGTTGAGGTTGAGCCGGACGCGGTCGTTGACCTTCAGCGTCACCGGGACGATCAGGCTGGCGGTCTCCAGCCGGCCGCTCCGGACGCTCCAGGCGCCGGCCCCGACCAGGCCCAGGCCGAGGCCCGTCTCCTCCGCGCGCAGGGTGTATTTTAAAGCCGGGCCGATCGTGGTGTCCGACGCCCCGTCCGCCCAGCCGTGCTGCGCGGCGGTGCCGATCTCCAGGTTCGGCCAGGCCTTGCGGGTGCAGGCCGGCGACAGGTTGACCAGGCCGTGGCGCGGGCCAAGCCGCGTCGCCCAGCCTTCCAGGTGGCAGACGCCGGGCGTCTCGACCACGGAATCGTCGATGACGTGTTCGTTGCCCGACGCCCGGGCGACGGACGCGATGGAGAGCATGGACGCGGCGATCGCCGCGCCCAGCGCCAGAAGATTGAAGGTCATGTTCGCCCCTGCTTCTGGTCAGTTGGGGTCGTCGAGGGTGAAGAGGTCCGCGCCCTCGTCATAGGCGAAGGATTCGGCATAGCGCGCCCAGCTGGTCACCGCCTTCAGGGTCTGCTCGGCATAGTCCGGCGACATGGTGTCCTCCAGCTCGTCACGGAACCGCGCGGCCGGGGCCTTGTGCGAGGCCCGCTCGTCCAGCACCCGCCGGATGTGGCCGGCCAGCGGGACATGGGCCAGCAGGTGCTGGGCGAACAGCGCCTTGCGTTCGTCGACATCTGCCTGCGCATAGCGATGCGCGGCCGGCGTCAGGCGCAGGTCGCCGCCTTCCAGTTCGGCGAACCTCAGCAGCTGCAGGGTCTCGGCGATGGGGAACAACTCGTCGGCCTCGTACTGCAGCTCGCGGGCGAGGTCCGGCATGTGGGCCTTGCCGTCGAACGGCGCGCCGTCCACCGCCTCGATCAGCCCGGCCAGGGTGTTGGTCGAGACACGCGGCAGCACCATGCTGACGCCCGTGCCCGGGAACAGCCCCTCGTTCTGGCGGCCGCCCTGCGCCTGGCCCGGCTGGGTCATCTGCACGTAGATGCTCTCGACCAGGGCCCGGAACGCCGGGTCCAGGCGGTTGCGCGGCTGCGGCAGGTCGACCTCGATCGTGGAGACCACGCGGCCGGGATTGGACGAAAACACCAGGATGCGGTCGCACATCAGCACCGCCTCCTCGATGTTGTGGGTCACCATCAGGATCGCCTTGATCGGCATCCGGCCTTCGCACCACAGGTCCAGCAGGTCGGTGCGCAGGGTCTCGGCCGTCAGCACGTCGAGGGCCGAGAACGGCTCGTCCATCAAGAGGATCGAAGGATCGACCACCAGGGCGCGGGCCAGGCCAACGCGCTGGCGCATGCCGCCAGACAGCTCCTTGGGGTAGGCGTTCTCGAAACCGTCCAGGCCGATCAGGTCGATGGCCGCAAGCGCGCGGCGGCGGCGTTCGTCCGGCTTGACGCGCTTGGCTTCCAGCCCGACCTCGACATTCTGCAGGACGGTCAGCCAGGGGAACAGGGCGAAGCTCTGGAACACCATGCTGACGGTGGTCGGATCCTCGCCGGGGCGGACGGGAAAGTCGATCTCGCCGGAGGTCGGTGTGATCAGGCCGGCGATCGACCGCAGCAGGGTCGACTTGCCCGAGCCCGAGCGGCCCAACAGGCCGACGATCTCGCTGTCACGCAGGGTCAGGGCGACATCGTCCAGCACCAGCAGGTTGGTGCCTTGGGCCTTGCCATAGACGTGGCGGACATCGCGGACCTCGACGAGGACGTTGTCGCGGGCAAGGGTCTGAACGGGGGTTTGGGTCGTGATGTAGGTCATGGGGAACGCTCCCTAAGCCAGACGGAGACGGCGCTCGGCGAACCGGTACATCGGCCGCCAGAGCATGCGGTTGAAGGCGATGACGAAGATCGACATGACGGCGACACCCAGGGCGACGCGGGCGTAGTCGCCGGCGGCGGTGGCCTTGGCGATGAAGGCGCCCAGGCCGGCGGCTTCCAGATGCCGGTCGCCCCAGGTGACAGCCTCGGCGACGATGCTGGCGTTCCAAGAGCCGCCCGAGGCGGTCAGGGCGCCGGTGACGTAGTAGGGAAAGATCCCGGGGATCCCGACCTGCCGCCACCACTGCCAGCCGCGGATCCCGAAGATTCCGGCCGCCTCCTTCAAGTCGCTGGGAAGGGCGCTGGCCCCGGCGATGACGTTGAACAGGATGTACCACTGGGTTCCCAGCACCATCAGCGGCGACAGCCAGACGTTGGGGCTCAGGCGGAAGGCGACGATGCCGGCCACCGCGAACGGGAACATCACATTGGCCGGGAAAGCCGCCAGGAACTGGGCGATGGGCTGCAGGCGCTCGGCCCAGGCCGGACGCAGGCCGATCCACATGCCGATCGGAACCCAGATCGCCGTCGCCAGGGCGATCAGCACGACCACCCGGACCAGGGTCGCCAGGCCCAGGCCGAAGGCCGTTAGCAGGTCGGCGAAGGCCAGGTGGGCGCTGAGGAATACCCACAGCACCCGGGCGCCGGCCAGGCCCAGGCCAACGACCAGGGCGATCCACAGGCCGTCGAGCACGCGCCCGGTTCCGGCCGGCAGGGCCGGCGGCTTGAAACGCGTCCGAGGCATCGCCGGCCAGTCGATGGCGGCCATGGCCCTAGCCGGCCAGGACAGCGGCGTGGCGGCGGCGCGCAACCAGCGCGTGCGGCGCACTAGGTCGTAGAGCCAGGATCCCGGCCGCTCGCCCGAGGCGGTCTGCTCGAAGCGGAACTTGTCGGCCCAGGCGACGATCGGCCGGAAGACCAGTTGGTCGTAGAGCACGATGACCACGGCCATGGCCCCGACGCCGATGGCGACCGCCTTGATGTCCTGGCGGGCGATGGCCAAGGACAGCCACGAGCCGATCCCCGGCAAGGTGACGGTGGTGTTGCCGACAGTGATGGCCTCCGACGCCACGACGAAGAACCAGCCGCCGGACATCGACATCATCACGTTCCACACTAGGCCGGGCGTGGCGAACGGCAGCTCCAGCCGCGTAAAGCGCCGCCAGGGCGAAAAGGCGAACTGGCGGCTGACCTCGTCCAGGTCCGACGGGATCGAGCGCAGCGACTGGTAGAAGCTAAAGGCCATGTTCCAGGCCTGGCTGGTGAAGATGGCGAAGATCGCCGCGCACTCGACGCCCAGCTGGCGGCCGGGGAACAGGCCCATGAAGAAGGTGACCGTGAAGGTCAGGAAGCCCAGCACCGGCACCGATTGCAGGATGTCCAGCGCCGGCACGATGACCAGCTCGGCCTTGCGGCTCTTGGCCGCCAGGGTCCCCACCGTGAAGGTGAAGACCAGTGACGCAAAGAGCGCCAGGAACATCCGCAGCGTGGTGCGCAGGGCGTATTGCGGCAGGCGGGCCGGGTCCAGCGTCACCGGCGTCGTGTGCAGCACGGCCAGGGACTGGCTCATGTCTTCGGCCCCGCGCACGACCAGGATCGCGGCGGCGGCCAGCAGCAGGAAAGCGATCAGATCCGCCCAGGACGGGACGGTTCCGACGCGCAGGAAACGCGCGAGCGGGCGCGCGGCCTTGGGGTCTCCGGACAGGAAAACCATGGGGCTCTACCTCGTGATGGGCCGCGAGCGGCCGTCACGGAAGCGAGCCTGGAACCAGACCCTACCGGGACGCCTCTCGCGGCGTGTTGGATCGACTGTGACTGTCGCTAGGCATGGGGTTCGGGTTCCGTTGAAGGCTCCATGTTGCGACGCAACAGAAGCTCGGCGGCGGAATGATCCTCGCCGCCGCAAGTGTCAAGCTGTTTGTCGAGTCACGGGGTTTGGAGCTTGCCCCCAACCTTGGACTAAGTCTGGCCGGGATTTTTCGCCGGTCAGGCGCGGGGCGGGCCATACGGCTCGGCGCCGTTCATAAGCTCGATCGAGCATTCGTCGCCGACCGCGCTAGGAGGCGTTGCAGGCCTTATAAGCCAAACGCCCACCGGCGCCCCTCACTCGAACGGCGGCTACCGTTGGCCGCGTCGAGCGGTATCGGCGCGAACATCAGTTGACGACTAGTGACCAATTGAGACATTAGTTACACTCCAGGGCAATCGACGCCTGAGAGGTCAACCCAAACACTAGACGCCAGGGAGCCGACGCAAGGCCCCCATGGGAGCCCTTCGGCGGCGGGCAGTCCCGCGCGCATTGCCCCAAATCCCGCACACGCTCCCAGCGTGCTCAACACCGAGCAACCCTCCGCAATGACGAGCGAGAAACAACGGATCACATGACAACAGCAAAGTATGCTTTGGTCGGCGGCCTCGCCAGCGTGGCCCTATTGATCGGGTCACAGGCTTATGCGGGCGCGTTCTACTTGCAGGAGCAATCGGCGCGCGGCGCGGGCCGAGCCTATGCCGGCGAAGTCGCTGATCAGGGAACCGCCAGCGCCTGGTTCAACCCCGCGGCCCTAGCGGGTGTTCAGCACAGAGAAATCTACGCAGGCGCCCATGCGGTCCTCGTCAACGCCCGCTTGGACGACACCGGTTCAACTCTGACGCGGCCCGCCGTCGCCGGCGGCGCCACCACCTCGGTTGGCGGCGCCAGCAGTGCGTTCGATCCGGTTCACAACGGCGTCGTCCCTAACCTAGCGGGAGCGTTTCGGCTGGGAGATCGCACCGTGGTGGGTCTGTCCTTGGCCGCGCCGTTCAACTTCACCAACAGCTACTCGGCCAACAGCTTCACCCGCTACGATTCCACCCGCTCAAAGCTCGTCACCGCCGACCTGCAGGGCGCGATCGCCTATAGCTTGACCGCTCGGATCGATCTCGGCCTTGGCGTATCGGCGCGTTACGCCAATGCCGATCTTGCGACGGCCTTGCCAAATCTCTCGCCGGCCCTTCCCGACGGTCGCTCCTCGCTCAAGGGCGACGGGGCTTGGGATGTGGGTTGGAGCTTCGGCGCCCAATACCGACCGTCCTCGCGCCTCTCCCTAGGCGCGGCCTATCGATCGGCGATCAAGACGAAGATCGACGGGCGGGTCGAAATCACAGGCCTGCTTGGCCCGCTCTCCGGATCCAACATCGTGGCCGACGGCTACGGCAAGGTCACCTTGCCCTGGCTGGCGTCGGTCGGCGCGCGCTGGGCGGTGAACGATCGCCTGACCGCGAACCTTTCGGTGAACCGCACCGGTTGGAGCGAGTGGGACGCCATCGAGATCGCCTACGCCGGTCGCTCCACCCTCAGCGAGCAGGGCTACAAGGACACCACCAGCGTCGCTCTGGGCCTGGATTACGCCCTAACCCCCGCTCTGACCCTGCGCGGCGGCGTCCAGTGGGATCCCACGCCGACGCCCGATATTGGCCGCACGACGCGCGTGCCGGACAACGATCGCGTTCACTATGCCATCGGCGCGTCGGCCAAACTCAGCCAGAACCTGACCCTGGATGCGGCCGCGTCGTACGCGGACTCCAAGGATGGGACGATTACCCGCGACGACCTGATCTATGGGGGAACGCCGCTGGCGACCACAGCCAAGATCCGCGCGGAAAGCTCGGGCTCGGCGGTCGTGCTGTCGACGGGCGTACGCTGGACGTTCTGACCGATAGGCCTCGCCGCTCAAGTCTCGACGAGACTGGGCGGCCAAGCCGCCGGCCTGGTTTCGATGAGGCAGCAGCGCCTACTTCCGTTCAACAGGAAAGCCAATCCAATGAAGCGTATCATCACCGGCGCCATGCTCGCCGTCACGGTCGCGGCCACGCCTGTATGGGCGCAGGAGCCTGTCACTTCGGCTAGCGACGCGGAACAGCTGTTCACCAGCCCCGACCCCAAGCTCAACAGCAACAAGCAGGTGGTCTATCACATCATCCGCGATCTTCTGGCCGCGGGTCATTGGGACAAGGCCGATCAATACCTGACCGACAGCTATATCCAGCACAATCCCAACGCCAGGAGCGGCAGGGCGGCCGTGGTGGACTATTTCACCAAGGTGTTGAAGGTCCAGCCGCGCCCCATTCCGCAAAAGCTCGACATGAAGATCGTCGCTGTGGTCGCCGAGGGCGACCTCGTGACGGTCATGTACCCCCGCACGGTCAAGGACCCCGCCGCGCCGGGCGGCGCCTACACCACGACCTGGTTCGACACCTGGCGCATAGAGAACGGCAAGGCCGCCGAGCACTGGGATCCTGCCCTGCGTAACGAGGCGCCAGACCTGCGGTAAACTTCCACACTCCAACGGCGCGGCCGGCGAAGAACTGCGCCCGCGCTTGTTATGGCGCGCAGGCGCGCCGAGACGAGCTCGCCCATTCTTGAACCTCATAATAATTCGTCAGATATGACGTCATATACCGAGATTAGCGTCATATCTGGGGTGTTACGTGAGTTCGCCAAAAGCTAAATCGGCCCTTGAGCGGCTTGGACTGGACATTCGGAGCGCGCGACTACGCCGCCGCATGGCCGTCAGTGACCTCGCGACGCGCTCGGGCGCTTCGCCAAGCACCCTGGCGCGTCTGGAGCGAGGCGATGCGGGCGTCGCCATCGGCACGTTCGCCGACGTCCTCGTGGTCCTGGGCCTCGCCGACAAACTCGGCGACCTGTTCGATGTCCGCAATGACAGCCTAGGCCTGGCGCTCGCCGAGGAACGCCTGCCCCAGCGCGGACGGACCTTCGCCGCCATCGCCCGCCGGCAACAGGCGGTCGCGCGCAAGAAAGCCGCGGCCAAGTCCGCCTCGCCCAAAGCCGGGCAGGACAAGCCGCAGGTCGCCAGCGACATCGTTGATCCCGACGGCGTCGGCTTCTGATGGCGACATCGTTCGCGCAAATCCCAGGCAAGAGATGAACCGGCGCAGAAACCGGATCATAAACCGGCAATATTTTATAGTTTTCCTAGAAAAATTAGCTTGTTAATGGGGCAATATAACCGGCATAAATTGCGGCATGGAAGTTTCGTTCATGGAGCCGATGCTGCCCCGCGAGGGCGGTCGCGAACTTGAGGACAGCACGGTCGAGCTGTTGACCAGCGCCAGCGGCCTGGCAGGACGGATCCACCCCACGGTTCGCGAGGCGGTCGGCACCCTCGTACGGTCGATGAACTGCTACTACTCCAACCTGATCGAAGGGCACGAAACCCACCCACGCGACATTGATCGCGCCCTGGCCAACGACTTTTCCAACGAGCCGGCCCAACGCGACCTGCAGCTCGAAGCTCTTGCCCACATTCACGTTCAGCAGTTGATCGACGAAGGCAAGGATCCGCAGGTTTGGCCCGCCTCGGCGAGCTACGCGCGCTGGCTGCACGAGAAGTTCTGCGAGAAGCTGCCCGAGGAGATGCTTTGGGTCGAAAACCCGGACACCGGCGAGCAGGTGCAGGTCATTCCAGGCCAGCTTCGGACCCGCGACGTCATCGTCGGACGCCATATCCCGCCTCCGCATGGCGCGCTGCCCCGTTTCCTAGCGCGTTTCGACGAAGCCTATGGCGGTCCGATGCTGTCGCGGCTGCGCAAGATCCAGACGATCGGCGCGGTACATCATCGCTTCCTGTGGATCCACCCCTTCATAGACGGCAATGGCCGCGTCGCCCGGTTAATGTCGCACGCCCTGCTAAAGCGGCTTGGGATCGGCGCCAGCCTCTGGTCGGTAGCGCGGGGGCTGGCGCGCGACCAGGCGCTCTACAAGCAATTACTGATGAACGCTGACGGCCCCCGCGCGGGCGATCGCGACGGGCGGGGCAACCTGACGGAAGGCGGCCTGGTCGCGTTCTGCGAGTTCTTCCTGGAGCGCGCCATCGACCAGGTGAAGTTCATGGACGGGCTGCTCGAGCCCGAGGCCTTGCTTCAGCGTATGGAGCGTCACGTCGAGGAAGAGGTTCGCGCCAAGCGGCTTCCCCGAGGCAGCTTCCTGGTCTTGCGGGAAGCCGCGCTTAACGGCGAGGTCGAGCGCGGCCGCATCCCGGCGCTGACCGGGTATGAAGAGCGCGCCGCGCGCATGGTCACAGCCGCGCTGATCGACCGGGGCATGCTGGTTTCGCCGACCAGTCGCGCCCCTCTGCGCCTAGGCTTTCCGGCGGATGTCGCCGAAAGCTGGTTCCCGCGCCTCTACCCGGTCGAAGGAGGCCGCCCCTGAGCCGCCCCGTCCCCCTTGTCCGCCGCTTCACGGCGATCCCGGAAGGCTATCTGGACCGCGACGTCCGGCTCGAGCAGATGTGGCCGCACCTGGGCGGTGGCGAGCGCCTCGACTGGGCCCAGCTCGATGACCTTTATCGCGTGGTCGTACTGGCCGACCCCGGCGCGGGCAAGACCTTCGAGCTGAAGGCCCAGGCCGAGCGGCTGGCCCAAGGCGGGCGCGCCGCGTTCTTCATTCGTATCGAAGACATCGACGACACCTTCGGCGCCGCCTTCGAGGTCGGTGACGCGGAGACCTTCGAGCGGTGGCTGGCAGGCGTCGAGGAAGGCTGGTTCTTTCTCGACTCGGTCGATGAGGTGCGCCTGGAGACGCCGCGCGCCTTCGAGGCGGCGATCCGCGCCTTCGGCGCCCGCATCCACGGCGCGTCACAACGCGCCCACGTTGTGGTGTCGAGCCGGCCCTATGCCTGGGACTTCTCGCTCGATAGCCCCCTGATGGGGGAGGTGCTCCCTTACGAGACGCCGACAGAATCCAAGCGCGCATCCACCGATGCAGATGCAAATGAAGGGGACGAGCAGTCGATCACTGCTGAGGACAAAGCCGCCCGGCCGACGATGCCGCTGAAGGTCTTCCGTCTCGCGGAGCTCGACCACGACGACATCCGCGTCTTTGCCGGATATCGCGGCGTGGCGGACGCCAACGCCTTTCTCGATGCGCTTGACCGGGCCGCGCTGATGGACCTGGCGCGTATCCCCTTTGACCTGGAAGACCTGATCGCGACATGGGAAGAGACCAAGTCACTCGACGGCCGGCTACGCGTTCTCGAGCGCGGCCTGGCGCGCCGGCTGTCGCCCCCGCCGGCAGCCAAGGGCGCGCCATCCCTGGATCGCGCGCTTGAAGGCGCTCGGCGCCTGGCCCTCGCCGTCACACTGCTGGGCGAAGCCAATCTCCGGCTGCCGGGCGGCGAAGGCGGCGGCCTCGACGCTGCGGCGCTGCTCCCCGACTGGGCGCCCGATGACGTCGATGCGCTGCTCCGGCGCGGCGTCTTCAGCGACGCGATCTATTCCACGGTGCGCTTCCGTCACAGGGAGACACGTGAATTGCTGGCGGCCCAGCACATGGCCTGGATGCTGGAAACGCCCGGCGGGCGCGCCCAGGTCGAGGACCTGGCTTTCCGCACGATCTACGGCGTCACAGTCATCCCGCCCAGAATACGCCCCGTCCTGCCGTGGTTGATCCTCTTCGATCCATCGATCCAGGCCAAGGCGCTGGCGCTAGCGCCAGAACTCGCCACCGAGGGCGGCGACGCCGCGCGACTGCCCGTCGAGGTGCGCCGAGGCATACTGCGCGACATCGTCAGAAGGATCGTCGAAGACAGCGAACGCGGCGGCGACAACAGCCAGCTTGCCCGTATCGCTCAAGAAGACCTGTCCGAAGAAACCGTGGCGCAGATCATCGACCACGGCGCGAACGACGCTGCGATCTTCTTCTTGGGCCGGCTTGTCTGGCAGGGGAAAATGCGCGCTGCGGCTGAAGCGCTCGCCCCGATCGTCCTCGATAGGACCCGAGGCGAGTATGCCCGCGCCGTCTCGTTCCGCGCGGTGGCCACCATCCTTGGAGCTGAAGCCGGAGCGGCCCTATGGCAGGAACTGCTCGCCTCGGGCGAAATTCTCTCCCGAGGGCTGCTCGCCGAGTTCGTCAACACCGCGCCGGCGACCTACGGCTCCGTCCGACTGTTGCTGGCTTCGTTTGACCAGGTTCAGCCCCATGAGCGCTTCTCGGCGACGGGCTTGAGCTATGGCCTCCACGGTTTCATCGATCGATTGCCGATGATGCGCGACCGCGCGCCTGAAAAGCCGATCGTCGAGTTGGTCGAAGGGCTCGCCAGCTACCTAGCGCGCGAGCCGCATATAGAGCGGCGCGAATGCAAGATTTCCGAGCCCTTCCAATGGATGATGGCGCCGGCCCTGCATGCGATCACGCGCCTCGTGGCCGGCCGCGCTTCGGCCTGCCTTGAGCCCATCGTCCTGCGCGTCGTTGGCCAGATCCCCGCGTTGCGCGACTACGGCGACAGCCAGAGCCAGGACTACCAGAACAAGCTTGGAGCCCAGATCCCACGCTGGGCCGATTTCAACGACGCCCTGTTCTGGCACACAGTTGAGCAGGTTCGCGCTTCGGGCGAACCTCCCGGCAAGGTCGTCAATGATGACTGGGATGTCGAATGGATGCAGCATCTGTGGGCCTTCGACGCCGCAAGCTTCCCACGCACCGTCGCCTGGATCAGGGGCCGCGACCTTGCCGATGACCGGCTGGTGGCGCTGGCGCGCAGCTTTCGCACCTATCGCACTCACGGTCGCCGGCCAGCATGGCGACAAGCCCTCTGGCGGGCGGTCGCGGGCGATCCGGTGCTGGAGGCCCGGCTACGCCTGCTGATGCGGCCACCAGCCTCTCCGGAACGCCGGCGGCGGCGCGATCAAAACCGTCGCTGGAAGCTGCAGTCGCGCCGCCGCAAGGAGGCCCGCGATGACAACCACGCCAAGTGGGTGGCGCGGATCAAAGGCGATCCCGAGCTCGTACGCTCGCCGAAGCTTCCGCCCGGCGAGATGAGCCAGGACCAAGCCGTGGTGCTGCAGAGCCTGCCCCAAGACAGTTCACACCTAAGTCGCGGCGCGGCCACGTCTTGGCGCCAGCTCATCCCCCAGTTTGGTCAGGCCGTGGCCGAGGCGTTCGTCGACGGCGCCCGCAAACATTGGCGCGCCTATCAGCCCGGCCTGCGCTCCGAAGGCGTCGACGGCTCGACGATACCCTATCCGCTGACCTTCGGGATGGTCGGCCTGGACATCGAAGCGGGCTCCGACGGGGCCGGCCTGGCCGGGCTGACCCAAGAAGAAGCCCGGCACGCGATGCGCTACGCGCCGCGGGAGCTCAATGGCTTTCCGACTTGGTTCGAGCCGCTCTACCTCGCCCATCCGACCGACGGGCTCGCCGTCGTGTGGAAAGAAGCGCGCTGGGAGCTGGAGCGCACATCGACCGATCAGCCGCTGCACTACATCCTCAGCAACCTCGCCTATCGCGCCCCCTGGCTGCACGCCGACCTTGCCCCGCTAATGCTCGACTGGCTGTCGAAGAACAGCGCGGCGAGCGAGGAGGCTCTACGGCATGCGCGCGCGATCATGTTGAGCGGCGGGACCTCCCCCGACGCGATCGCGGCGTTGGCGAGACTGCGTATCGGCGACAGCGCGACCCCCGCCGAGCAACTGCCCCATTGGTTCGCCCTCTGGGTCGACAGCGATCCCACGGCCGCCATTCCGGTTCTGGCCGAGCGGCTCGGCGTGATGCCCCAGCCCGACGACGCGCGCTTCGCGGAGAAGTTCGTGGTCGCTCTGGTCGGTGGCCGTCACAGCAGCGCAGGCCCATCGATTGGCGCCTGGCGTCAACCCGCGCACCTGAAGACCCTCTACCTCATGATGCACCGGCACATCCGCGTCGCCGACGATATCGATCGGGCTAACGGTGGGGTCTACTCCCCCGGACTGCGCGACGATGCCCAAGACGCGCGCGACGCTCTCTTCTCGCGCCTCGCCGAGACACCTGGGCAAGTCACCTACGACGAAATCCAGCGCCTAGCCGCCGAACATCCCGCAGCCAGGCACCGGGTCTGGATGCGGCGAAGAGCGCATGATCGCGCCGTCGAAGATTCCGAACGCAGCTTCTCGGTGGACGAGGTCGTCGCGCTGATCAGCGTTAAAGGCGCCTAGGGCGCCGGAGCATAAAGGGCCACAGGCCCCACTCACCGCACGAACGCCACGCACCTTCAGCAGGCACGCCGCCGCGCCGAGCCCCCTCGCCATCTTGACGGGGCGCAAGCCGGCGGCGTCACCGCGACAAGAAGGATTTGGCGCCCGCAAGGCGCATGCTCGGTCAAAAACCCCACGAAAGAGCGACATCAGGGTCGAGAGCCCTAAAGGTTTCTGGGGGGTTTCTGGGGGGGCGCCACAGATAACCAAAGATCAGTTATTCGCGATCACTCGCGACAAGTCTTTGAATATACTGAGGAAGAGGGATGGTGGACGCGACAGGGATTGAACCTGTGACCCCTACGATGTCAACGTAGTGCTCTCCCGCTGAGCTACGCGTCCGCCGAAGCGATCCGAAGCGCCTTCGTGAAGGCGTCCCGGCCGGGAAGGTGTGGGGGTATAGCGGCGGCTTTCGCGTCGCGCAAGCCGCCTTGAAAACTTTTTCGCGCCCTACGCCGCCATCATCTTTTCGACCTCGGAAACGAGGTCGCGCAGGTGCACGGGCTTGGACAGCACCTTGGCGCCGGCCGGCGCGCGGTCCTGGGCCGAGAGGGCCACGGCGGCGAAGCCGGTGATGAACATGATGCGCAGGGCCGGATCGCGGGCGGCCGCCTGGCGCGCCACTTCGATGCCGTCCATGCCGGGCATGACGATGTCGGTCAGCAGCAGATCCCACGGATGCTCGAGGTGGCTGACGGCCTCTTCGCCGTCGGCGCAGGCGGTGACTTCGAAGCCGGCCCGTTCCAACGCCCGGGCAAGAAAGCCCCGCAGCGAGTCGTCGTCTTCGGCGAGGAGGATGCGGGCCATGTCGCTTACGTGTCCGTTGGAGCTCGTCTCTGGAAAGCCGAATCTAGGTCCGGGACGGTAAATCGCCGGTGAACCGGCGCGGACCGTCCACAGATACGACAGGGCGCGAGGGCATTTGACCGCAAGCCCGGCGCCCTCGACTATGTGACGCATGAACGCATGGGACCCGATCACGCCGGCGACGGCCTCCGCCTCGAGCAGCGCCGGCGGCGCGCCGGGGCGCGAGCCGGCGTTCGAGGCCGTGCGGGCCGCGCCGGACGGCTCGCCCCCGCCCACGCCCGTGGTGTTCGCCTCTCCTCATTCGGGCGGCCTCTATCCGCCGGAGATGATGGCCGCCGCCCGCCTGCCCGAGGCCGTGCTGAAGGGCTCGGAGGACGCCTTCGTCGACAGGCTGATCGCTGGTGCGCCATCGCGGGGCGTGGCGACGATCCGCTCGCGCCTGGCCCGCGCCTATATCGACCTCAACCGCGATCCGTGGGAGCTGGATCCGGCGATGTTCGAGGACGACGCCTTGCCGGAGTTCGCCCGGGGCCGCACCGCGCGCGTCGCCGCGGGCCTGGGGGCCATCGCCCGCGTCGCCGACGGCCGGCCGATCTATGTGCGCAAGCTGACCTTCGAGGAGGCCAAGGCCCGGGTCGAGTACGGCCACCGCCCCTATCACGACATGCTCGACCGCCTGCTGGCCCAGGCCCGCGCCGCCCACGGGCTGGCCGTGCTGATCGACTGGCACTCGATGCCGGCGGCGGCCACGCGCGGCACGCGGGCCCGGGCGGGCGGTCCGTGCGACATCGTGCTGGGCGACCGCTTCGGCGCGGCCTGCGCGCCGGGCCTCACCAAGCTGGTCGAGGAGGCCCTGGAGGCCCTGGGCTATCGCGTGGCCCGCAACAGCCCCTATGCCGGCGGCTACACCACCGAGCATTACGGCCGCCCCGCCCGCCGCACCCATGCGCTGCAGATCGAGATCAACCGTGCGCTCTACATGAACGAGACCACGCGCGAGCCGACCGACGGCCTGGCGGTGCTGGCCGCGCACGTGGAGCAGCTGACGGCGCTGCTGACCAAGGCCGACTGGGCGGCGCTGAAATAGGGAAAACGCCGGCTCGAAAGCCCGCCCGCGCCCGCAAACCGCCGCAAAGGGCTGCAAACTCGCGCCCCGCCGGGCTCAGGCCAAAAAAAAGCCCGGCGGTAAGGCCGGGCTAGTTCATTAGGGAGGAAACGCCCAGGAAGGGCAGAGGCGGCAGCGCCGCCTCACACCTTCCTTATAGGGTGCGCTGCGAAATCGAGCAAGCGGAAAGTTGGACAACGTTGTCGAATTTTCTGCGTCAACATGAAGCAACCCTTTGCGCAGCAAGGATCGGAGAACGCCGATCTTCAAGCTTGACCATAAAATAGGCATTGCTGCGCTGCAGCATTAGTTGCCAAAGAAACGACAGCCGCAAGAAACCACCTCAAACCCGGTAGGAATAAGGGTTTGCGAGATGACACCGGTAACCGCGACATAAGGCGCCTTACGCACGGGGTGGATAAACGCAGCGCAGTCGCGTAAAAGCCGCGCGCCTGACGCGCGCAGCGTCTCATCCGATTTTCTCCGAAAGCCCGCCGTCCTCCCATGTCCATGCGAAATATCGCCATCATCGCGCACGTCGATCATGGCAAGACCACCCTCGTCGACCAGCTGCTGGCCCAGTCGGGCGTGTTCCGCGCCAACGAAGCCACGACCGAACGCGCCATGGACTCCAACGACCAGGAGCGCGAACGCGGCATCACCATCCTGGCCAAGTGCACCAGCGTCCTGTGGAACGGTGAAGCGGGCGAAACCCGCATCAACATCATCGACACCCCCGGACACGCCGACTTCGGCGGCGAGGTCGAGCGGATCCTCGGCATGGTGGACGGCTGCGTCCTGCTGATCGACGCCGAAGAAGGCGTCATGCCGCAGACCAAGTTCGTGCTGACCAAGGCGCTGAAGATGGGCCTGCGCCCGATCCTCTGCATCAACAAGGTCGACCGCGCCCACGCCGATCCGGACCGCGTGCACAACGCCGCCTTCGACCTGTTCGCCGCCATCGGCGCCACGGACGAGCAGCTGGACTTCCCGCACATCTACGCCTCGGGCCGCTCGGGCTGGGCCACGCTGGACATGAACGTGCCCAGCGACAACCTCGCCCCGCTGTTCGACCTGATCGTGCGCCACGTGCCGGAACCCAAGCAGATCGCCAAGCGCGACCAGCCGTTCCAGATCCTGAACGTGCTGATCGAAAGCGACCCGTTCCTGGGCCGCCTGCTGACCGGCCGCATCGAGAGCGGCAAGGCCGTCCCCGGCATGGCCATCCACGCCCTTGACCGCGACGGCAAGGAAATCGAACGCGGCCGCATCACCAAGGTGCTGGCCTTCCGCGGCCTGAAGCGCCAGCCGATCGACGAAGGCGCGGAAGCGGGCGACATCGTCGCCATCGCCGGCATGTCCAAGGCCACCGTGGCCGACACCCTGTGCGCCCTGGAAGTCACCGAGGCCCTGCCCTCGCAGCCGATCGATCCGCCGACCATCTCGATGACCGTCTCGGTCAACGACAGCCCGCTGGCCGGCCGCGAAGGCGACAAGGTCCAGTCGCGCGTCATCCGCGACCGCCTGCTGAAGGAAGCCGAGAGCAACGTCGCCATCCGGGTGACCGAGAGCACCGAAGGCGACGCCTACGAAGTCTCCGGCCGCGGCGAACTGCAGCTGGGCGTGCTGATCGAAAACATGCGCCGCGAAGGCTTCGAGGTCTCGATCTCGCGTCCGCGCGTCGTGTTCCAGGCCGATCCGGAAACCGGCAAGCGCCTCGAGCCGATGGAAGACGTCATGATCGACGTCGACGACGAATTCTCGGGCATCGTCATCGAGAAGCTGTCGCTGCGTAAGGCCGAGCTGCGCGACATGGGCCCGTCGGGCGCGGGCAAGACCCGCATCCAGCTGACCGCTCCGTCGCGCTCGCTGATCGGCTACCAAGGCGAGTTCCTGACCGACACGCGCGGCTCGGGCGTGCTGAACCGCGTGTTCAGCCACTACGAAGCCTACAAGGGCGCCATCGACCAGCAGCGCAAGGGCGTGCTGATCTCGAACTCGGACGGTGAAACCGCGGCCTACGCGCTGTGGAACCTGGAAGAGCGCGGCATCATGTTCGTCGGCGCCGGCGAGAAGACCTACCAGGGCATGATCATCGGCGAAAACGCCCGTCAGGATGACATGGACGTCAACCCGATGAAGGCCAAGCAGCTGACCAACGTCCGCGCCTCGGGCAAGGACGAGTCGATCCGCCTGACCCCGCCGCGCAAGATGACCCTCGAGCAGGCCATCGCCTACATCGAGGACGACGAGCTGGTGGAAGTGACCCCGAAGAACATCCGCCTGCGCAAGCAGACCCTGAACCCGTCGTTCCGCAAGAAGCGCGTGAAGGAAGACTAGTCCTTCCGCGCCTTCGGGTTCTGAAACGGGCCGCCGACCTCCGGGTCGGCGGCCTTTTCGTGGGCGCTGGCCAGCTAACCAGTTCCTCTCCCGTGAAACGGGGGAGGGGGACCGCGAAGCGGTGGAGGGGGCGCGACTGGGCGCTGCGGCGGCGGTCGCCCCCTCCGGCACGCAGCGTATCCGCAGCGCGCCCCCACCCCCCCGTAGCCCGGGAGGCGCTTGAACCCAAAAGAAAAGGC